>DAITMY010000220.1:0-4109 GCA_036834925.1 Asticcacaulis sp. | reverse complement strand
CGCGGACGATAGAAAGATCTGCGAAATAGGCAAGCCAATGCCTGAGCTCAAACAAGAAAAGCCCATCGCCCGGGAGGCCGTTCATGACCTAGTCGCTGCTGATCCTGTCACCGGATCCGGCCAACCCCTATGCCTCTGGCCGCTGGACGGGGGTGCTGGACGAAGCACGCAAATACATGGCGGGCTATGACATCGTCATCGAAAGCCAGCCTTGGACAGCAGACATTGATGTCTCGGCTTGGGACCTGATTACGCCCCTGATTGCCTGGGGCTATCACCAAGATCCGTTGAACTGGATCGCGGCCATGCAGCGGCTAAAGATGCGCGGGGCGCGGCTGGCTAATCCGGCGGAAATCCTGATCTGGAATACCGAAAAAACCTATCTGCGCGATTTGTCGGAGCGTGGGGTCAATATCCCGCCGACCCTGTTTGTGGACAGCTTTGGACCGGCGCAGCTCTCCGAGGCCTGGGCGACCTTTGGAGGAGATGCGCTGGTGGTCAAGCCCACCATCTCCGCCGGGGCGCACAAGACGCTCGTGATCAAGGCTGGATCTGGGGTGAATTTCGATGATGCCCCCACGGGCGCAACCATGATCCAGCCCTTTCTTCCGGCGGTCGCCGAAGAGGGGGAGTGGTCGCTATTGTTCTTTGGCGGCGCCTTTAGCCATGCCCTGTTGAAAACCCCAAAGGCCGGGGATTTCCGCAGTCAGCCAGATTACGGCTCGCGCATGCTTTATAAAGCGCCGGATGCGGATGTTCTGGCCTTGGCCGAACAGGTGCTGACGATCATCGATGCGGACCTGCTCTATGCCCGACTGGATATTACCCGCGATCTCAATGGCCTGCCGTGTTTGATGGAGGCTGAACTGATCGAGCCGGACTTTTTCCTGGCCCATGCGCCCGAGGGCGGTCCCAACTATGCGCGGGCCTTTGCGCGGGCTCTGGGTTTGGCGGTTGTTGAGGCGGCGGGCTGATCCAACAGACTGCCCACGGACGGACACAGGTCTGAGACCGGGCAGCTCAGGCATTTGGGGCGCTGGGCCGTACAGGTGTAGCGCCCGTGCAGGATCAGCCAGTGGTGCGCCTTGGCCAACCAGGCCGCGGGCACGATCTCATGTAATTGCTGCTCGACCTTGTCCGGGGTCTTGGCATTGGCCAGCGACAGGCGGTGCGAAACCCGAAACACGTGGGTATCCACGGCAATGGCCGGTTCGATCCCGAGCTCATTCAGCACCACGCTGGCCGTTTTCCGACCGACGCCCGGCAAGGCCTGAAGCGCCGCCCGCTCCAGCGGCACCTGACCTCTATGCTGGTCCAGGATCATCCGTGACAGGGCGATCACATGCTTGGCCTTGTTACGATAAAGGCCAATTGAGTTGATGTAGGGGATCAGCCCTTCTTCCCCCAAGGCGGCCATCTTGGCCGGGGTGTCGGCCACGGCAAACAAGCGGGCTGTGGCCTTGTTGACCCCGACGTCGGTGGCTTGGGCTGACAGGGCGACCGCCACCACCAGCGTGAAGGGGTTGTTGAAATTCAGCTCAGTCTTCGGCTCGGGCATGAGCGTGGACCAGCGCTGAAACAGCGCTTCGACACGGGCAAGATCCGGGGGAAAGGCGGGGCTGACTGGCATTGTCCGCCTACAGAATATAGCGGCTGAGGTCGGTATTACCAGCTATCTCGCCCAGACGCTCGCGCACATAGGCCGCATCAAGCGTTAAGGTCTGGCCGCTGAGATCGGATGCCCGAAAGCTTAAGTCCTCGACAACCTTTTCCATCACTGTCTGAAGCCGTCGCGCGCCGATGTTCTCAACCGTGCTGTTGACCGTCGCGGCCGCCTCGGCCATGGCGTCAATGGCGTCGTCGGTAAAGCTGAGGGTCACGCCCTCGGTGGCGAACAGGGCTGTGTTCTGGCGCACCAGATTGGCTTCCGGTTCGGTCAGGATGCGGCGGAAATCCTCACGCGTCAGCGGCTTCAGCTCGACCCGAATCGGCAGGCGGCCCTGAAGCTCGGGCAACAGGTCCGAGGGCTTGGCTACATGGAATGCGCCCGAGGCAATAAACAGAATGTGGTCGGTCTTGACGGCCCCGTACTTGGTCGAAACCGTTGTGCCTTCGATCAAGGGCAGAAGATCGCGCTGAACGCCTTCACGGCTGACATCGGCCCCTTGGCGCTCCTTGCTGCTGGCCACCTTGTCGATCTCATCGAGAAAGACGATACCTTCGTTTTCAACCAGTTTCAGGGCCTCTTGGTTGACCTTGTCCTGATCCAGCAACTTGTCGCCTTCGGCGGTGGTCAGGGGCGCCCAAGCATCCTTGACCGCCAGCTTCAGGGTCTTGGTCCGTCCGCCCATCGCCTTGGACAGCATGTCCGACAGATTAAAGGCCCCGTTCTGTGGCTGACCCGGGATCTCGATCATGCCAATCGCGGGACCGGTATCGGGCAGAGTGAGTTCGATCTCTTTGTCGTCGAGCTCCCCGTCGCGCAGCTTCTTGCGGAAGCTCTCGCGCGTGGCGGCCCCGGCGGTTGGGCCGACCAAGGCATCGAGGATCCGCTCCTCAGCCTGTCCTTCGGCCTTGGCCCGGACACTCAGGCGGTTTTTCTCTCGCACCATGGTGATTCCGGCTTCGACGAGATCTCGCACGATCTGATCGACATCACGACCGACATAGCCCACCTCGGTGAACTTGGTCGCTTCGACCTTGAGGAAGGGCGCGCCTGCCAGACGCGCGAGACGCCGGGCGATCTCGGTCTTGCCGACACCCGTGGGGCCAATCATCAGGATGTTCTTCGGCGTGATCTCATCGCGGATGCTGTCTGGGGTCTGTTTACGGCGCCAGCGGTTGCGCAGCGCCACAGCCACGGCGCGCTTGGCCTCAGCATGACCGACAATAAAACGGTCCAGTTCCGAGACGATCTCGCGGGGGGAAAAATCGGTCATGGGTTACGCCAGCACTTCAACAGTCAGGGAATGGTTGGTGTAGACACAGATGTCCCCGGCCACTTTCATCGCCTTACGGGCCAGCACCTCAGCGTCCGGTTCATAGTCCAATAGCGCGCGGGCGGCGCTCAGGGCAAAATTGCCACCCGATCCGATCGCGGCCACGCCGTCTTCGGGTTCCAGCACATCTCCGACCCCAGTCACGGTCAGCACCGTGCTGCGGTCCGCCACGAGCAGCATCGCCTCCAGACGGCGAAGGTAGCGATCCGTGCGCCAGTCCTTGGCCAGATCGACACAAGCCCGCGCGAGTTGGTCCGGGTAAAGCTCAAGCTTGGCCTCTAGCCGCTCTAACAGGGTAAAGGCATCCGCCGTCGCCCCGGCAAAGCCCACCAGAACCTTGCCCCCCGCCAGCGGGCGCACCTTGCGGGCCGTGCCCTTGACAACCGTGGGGCCTAAAGAGACCTGGCCGTCCCCGGCAATCACGGTCTTGCCATTTTTGCGCACCGCGAGGATGGTCGTTCCGTGCCAGTGCGGCCATGAATGTGAGTCGTGTGGCATCGTCATGTTTGCACAAGTGGCGGCGAAACCGGCATCGTGCAAGCGGGGTGTGACAATTGATGTTCAGCGACGACTAGATCGAGCGCTACGCCCGCCACCTGATCCTGCGCGAAATCGGCGGTCCGGGCCAGCAACGGCTTAAGGCGGCGAGGGTTCTTATCATCGGGGCCGGAGGGATCAGCTCTCCGGCGGCCCTTTATCTGGCGGCGGCGGGGGTCGGCACCTTAGGCCTCGTGGATGCCGATACGGTCAGCCTGTCCAACCTTCAACGCCAGATCCTGTTTGCCACGGAAGACGTCGGTATCCCTAAAACCGAGGTCGCCGCGCATCGTCTGGGCGATCTGAATCCCCATGTCCGGATCCAGACCCACCCCGTTTGGATCCGTCCGGACAATGCCGAGGCCCTGATTCGGGGCTATGATCTGGTCCTTGATGGGTGCGATGACTTTGCCACCCGTCTGTGTGTGAATGCGGCCTGTGTGCACACAAAAGTGCCGCTGGTGTCCGCCGCCCTCGGGCGCTGGAGCGGTCAGGTCGGCGTGTTTGTGGGGAAGCCCTGCTATCAGTGTCTGGTGCCGGACATCCCGCCCGAAGCCGAGACCTGCGCTCGCG
>DAITMY010000219.1:0-4117 GCA_036834925.1 Asticcacaulis sp. | reverse complement strand
GGACAAGGCCCGCTTGATGAAGCAGTTCGGTTAAAAGCCGGTCTCAAGCCGGGTCCGGGCGCGCCGGAAGATCTCTTCGAACATCGAAGGCGTCAGCCGCCCGGTATTGGTGTTGAGCCGTGAGCAGTGATAGCTGTTGATCACGCACAGCCGTCCATAGCGCGTATCGAGCACGGCTTCGGCGCCATGACCGGCGGCCATGGCCTTGGCGGGCTGGCCCAGGGTTTTCAACAGATTGCGCCGTGCCACATCGCCTAAGGTCACGATCACCTTGAGCTGGGGCAGGGCAGTGATTCGCGCCTGCATGAACGGACGACACTGGTTTTCCTCAGTCGGGAGGGGCTTGTTGCCCGGCGGGGCGCAGCGAACGGCATTGCTGATTAAGCAGTCGACCAACTCAAGCCCATCGTCAGGACGCGCGTCGTACTGGCCGCGGGCAAAGCCGGTTTTCAGCAGAGTTTCATAGAGCAGGATCCCGGCATGATCACCGGTAAAGGGCCGGCCGGTGCGATTGGCTCCGGTGCGCCCCGGCGCCAGACCCATGACCAGCAGCTGCGCATTCAGGTCCCCAAAGGACGGGGCCGGGCCGTTAAACCAGCCCGGTTCCTTTGCAGCGTTCTCAGCCCGATAGGCCACGAGGCGCGGACATAAAGGACAGTCGCGCGCTGGCTCCGGCGGGTAGGCGAGTGTCATGGTCTGGAGCGGGTCCGGTCAGGAACTCAGTATTCTTCGTCCTGATCGTCGTCGCGGTCCGCACCCGGGTTGGTGTCGTTTTGCATAAAGCGCGGGCTGTGCGGCGTCTGGCGCGGACGCCCGACAATCCCAGCCAGATCGGCCAGATCCACAAAGGTATCAGCCTGACGGCGCAAATCATCCGACGCCATCGGCGGCTGTGACTTGACGGTCGAGACGACCGTAACGCGCGCGCCCTTGCGCTGGACGGCTTCGATCAGGCGACGGAAGTCGCCATCGCCCGAGAACAGCACGAGGTGATCGGCGTGTTCGGCGATCTCCATCATGTCACAGGCGATTTCAATGTCCATGTCCCCGCGCCAGCGCTTGCGACCCTGGGCGTCGGTATATTCGCGGGCCGATTTGGTCACCAGCGCAAAGCCGTTGTAGTCCAGCCAGTCGACCAGCGGACGTATCGGAGAATATTCGTCGCCTTCGACGAGAGCGGTGTAATAATAGGCGCGAACCAAGATCCCGCGCTTGCGGAATTCGTCGAGTAATTTTTTGTAATCGATATCAAAGTTTAGTGCTTTTGCAGCAGAATAAAGGTTTGCGCCGTCGATAAACAACGCGATACGATCAGTCGGGTAAAAGCTCATACTAACAAAATCCTTTCAGTATGCTTTGAGGTGAAATACGTGTCCGGTCATTGCAACCCCGATGACGCCATCCTGATCGCTTTGGGGTCGAACCTTCCGGGCCGGTTCAGTGCTCCGCAAGACAACTTGTATGCCTGCTTGAACGCGTTGAACGATCTTGGGTTAAACATCAAAGCTGTGTCGCGAATGTGGCGTTCAACTGCATGGCCGAACCCGGACGATCCTGAGTACATCAACGCTGTTGCCATTGTCGAGTGCGAGATGGGCGTTCATGCACTGTTATCTGCGTTACAAGACGTAGAAAGGCGATTTGGGCGAGAGCTTGGGGGGGTAAACGCGCCAAGAACGGTTGATCTTGATCTGATCGCCTATGGTCGCGTGTGTTTATCTGAGGCTGCGCTTACGGTTCCTCATCCTCGGGCGCATCAACGGGGATTCGTCATGGGGCCTTTATGCGATATTCTTCCCGACTGGCGTCACCCGGTGACGGGGCAGACGGCTGCGGCTCATTATGAGAGTGTCATCGTTGGCGCGGATGCTCGACCCATCTGAGCATCATTTTCGAATATGTCGGATTTAAGAGATTAGAAATCTTGCGCCCATGCTGCAGTGCCGTTATGGTGTTTGGTTCAATCACATTGAGGATAGCATGGCTCGCGTCACCGTCGAAGATTGCGTCGAAAAAGTTCCGAACCGTTTCAGCTTGGTGCTGATGGCGGCTCACCGCGCCCGGGCGATTTCCTCGGGGGCCTCGATCCTTCTCGAGCGCGACAATGACAAGAACCCGGTTGTGGCGCTGCGCGAGATTGCTGAAGACTGTCTGGTGCCGAATGGTCTGCGCGAAAGCCTGATCGGGACCCTCCAGCGCGTCGATGAGCGCACCGAGGCTGAGGAAGAAGCCGAAACCATCGCCCTGCTGGCTGATCCGCAGCATCTGCAGATGAGCGAAAGCGAACTGGTTCGCGCGCTTCAAAGTGACCGCGACGGCGGTCAGGAAGAGCGCTACTGAGCCCGACCGACCCGGTCGGTACTCTAACGGCGGCCTCTGACGCCGCCGAACCCCTTAATCTGGCTGGTCTCGATGGGATCGATGCGGATGCTGAGCGCGCCGAAGACGCGCGTTTGGCGGAAGCCCTGCATGCGACCCCAACCCTTGGGGCGGTGACCGGCACGGATAAGCCTGAGTCCCGAAAGCGCTTTTTACGCCAGTTTGAGCTGATCGACCGGGTCAAGAGCTACGATCCGACAGCCGATGAGGCGTTGCTCAATCGCGCCTATGTATATGCCATGCGCATGCACGGGGCCCAGCTTCGAGCCTCTGGCGATCCTTATTTTGCCCATCCCATCGAAGTGGCCGGCATCCTCACGGATTACCGGCTTGATGCTGTGGCGATCGTCACGGCGCTGCTGCATGACGTGATCGAGGATACCCCGGCCACCCGTGCTGATATCGCTGAGCTGTTCGGCGACGAAGTGGCAGAAATGGTCGAGGGCGTGACCAAGCTGTCGCGGTTGGAGCTTCAGTCCGAGCACACGCGTCAGGCCGAGAATCTGCGTAAGTTCATCCTAGCGATTTCGCGGGATGTGCGCGTGCTTTTGGTCAAGCTGGCCGACCGTCTGCACAATATGCGTACCTTGCATTATGTGCCCGAGCATAAGCGCGAACGGATTTCGCGCGAAACGCTCGAGGTCTATGCCCCGCTGGCGCGATCCATCGGCTGTAACCGCTTTGCCACCGAGCTCGAAGAGCTGGCGTTCAAATATATCAACCCGACGGCGCTCGATGCCATCATCAAGCGGCTGGAGACCTTGCGGGCCACCAAGAGCCAGGCGGTGTCGGTGGTGTCGGGCGAAATCGTGGCCCGTCTTGAGAAAAACGCCATTCCGGCCCGGGTGTTTGGCCGGGAAAAATCGCCCTATTCGATCTGGCGCAAGCTCCAGCGCAAATCGATTGGCTTTTCTCAGTTATCGGACATTTTTGCCTTCCGTGTGATCGTTGAGACCGTCGAGGACTGTTATCGGGCGCTGGGGATCATCCATCGGGCCTGGCCGTGTGTGCCGGAACGGTTCAAGGATTTCATCTCGACCCCCAAGGCCAACAACTATCGCTCTCTGCATACGACGGTCATCGGACCTAAGGGCATGCGGATCGAAATGCAGATCCGCACCGACGACATGGACCGCGTGGCCGAAGACGGGGTGGCCGCGCACTGGCGCTACAAGAACAAGTCCTATGGCTTTGACGCCGAAGGGGCGGTCGCCGGAGGCGGGCGCGACCCCCTTAATTCCTTGCGCAACCTCGTTCAGGTGCTGGAAAACGGTGGCGATCCGGAAGAGCTGGTCGAACATGCCAAGCTCGAAATGTTCCTTGATCAGGTGTTCGTCTTTACGCCCAAAGGCAGCCTGATCAGCCTGCCGCGCGGGGCCATGCCGCTCGATTTTGCCTATGCCGTGCATACGGATGTGGGGGATTCGGCGATCGGGGCCAAGGTCAACGGCGAGCTTCGACCCATGCGCACCCCGCTGCTGAACGGGGATATGGTCGAGATTATCCGTGGCCCCAAGGCCAGTGTGGCCCACGATTGGCGCTCCTTGACCGTTACCGGCAAGGCGCGGTCCGCAATCCGTCGCCTGATCCGTATGTCTGAACGCGAGGAGTTTACCCGCTTGGGCCGGGTAACCTTGGAACAGGCCTCAAACCGTCTGGGCAAGTCGCTGGAGAGTGTCTCTTGGCGGCCTGTGCTGGAGCGCTTCAGTCTGGCCACGCTCGAAGACCTACACGAGGC
>DAITMY010000218.1:0-4145 GCA_036834925.1 Asticcacaulis sp. | reverse complement strand
GACCTTTTCGGTATCAAACTCCGGCTCCGCCGCGAGGCGAGCCGCCTCCAGACGCAGCCGACGCACCGCGCGTTTATCCTCACGCGACTGCAGCATCACCTGACGCAGACCCGTCCGCAGAGCCTGTTGATCCGCCCGGTCCAAGGTTCCAATGACCTGCCGCAGACCATGCGGCGGCCCATCGGGTTCGCCCCCGCCATGGTCTCGGGCCCGGTCTTCAGGCCGATCATGGGCAGGCTGGGTCTTTTGTGTCGGCTCAGACTTGGCCTTTGGGGGCACGGGCGCTTCAGCCGGTTGAAGCAACGGTGCGGGATCAGGTAATGACACAGGTCGGTCTTTTGACGGTACCGTATCGATGATCGGTGCAGCGCCCGTCGGCTTAGGCTCAGGTCGCAAGACCTTACCCAGCATCAAGCCCCCTAGAAACAGGTTCAACGCCAAAGACCCGATCAAGCCCAATTGAAGCACGCGCGGCGATAGCGTCACAGGCTGTACTCCGTGTCATCAAGGCTGCTGTCGAGCCAATCTGTCAGAGCCGCATCCTGAAGCTCAAGGTCTGTCGATTGGACAACGGCGCCCCCCTGTTGGTCATAAACGCCCGGAGCCTCACCCGGCACCGGCATAAACAACAGGCCGATCACCAACCCAGTGAGCGCCGCTGTCGCCAGCCCCATCCCCGCAAAGAACGGCGCGGGTCGGGCGCGGACCTGATGCACCGTAAAGCCCAAATCTTCAAACAAACGCCCCCAAAGTGTCAGGCCAGCCCGGCGCAGCGTCCGCGCCTGAAGACTGCGCTGCTGATGATAGACGGCATGGGCAAGGGCCTCGGGCACGACGGACGGTGGAGCCTGATCCAGCCACTGATCCAGCATGTCTGCCTCAGCCAAAATCAAGGCGGCCGCTTCCGGATGCGCGCTTTGCCAAGCCTTGGCCGCCGCTTGGTCAGCCACAGGCCAGCGCGATAGATCGGCCCCGTAGGCGTCCGCCAAGGTTCGGAACCGGACTTCGCTCAGGATCGTCATTGGGGTCTTTCCAACGCTCATTGGCTTTCTCCTGGAGCGCTCTGGGTCACGGACCGGAAAGACGCCAAAGCCGTCCGCAGCGCCCGTCGTCCCCGGGCCAACAAGCTTTCCACCGCCTCGATGCTCAATCCCATAACCTCTGCCGTCTCAATATTCGATAAACCTTGGTAGTATTGCAAGGTCAGCGCGGCCCTTTGCCGATCTGGCAGTCGGGCCAGGGCCGCCATAACCGCCTGTTCGCGTTCTCGAACGGTATCCGCCTCGGTCAAACGCGCCTCGGCCAGCGGTTCCGGATCCACCAGCTCCGGCATCTCACCCGGGAGCAAATCTTTGCGACGCCTGAGCCGATCATAGCAGAGATTCAAGGCGATCCGGTGCATCCAGGTGTCAAACCGGGACCGCTCCGGTTGCCAGCGCCCAGCGTGTTTCCAGATGCGAAAAAACGCTTCCTGTGCCATGTCTTCGGCCTCGGTCTGATCCCCAAGCAGCTTGCGACCAAGCCCTAAGAGCCGAGGCAGCTTGCGCGCAATCAGGTCCCGCACCGCTTCGGAGTCGCCCTCGCGGATCCGCGCCATCAAGATGGCGTCGGGATCGTCGCGGTCAGGATCAGGCGACGCAGATTGGATCAAATCATCGCCTCCCATAGGCAAACGGCCGGACTGAGTCTGGGGCTTTGCGCTTACCAAAATCTTAGGCCCGGCCATCACCCATCGTATCCTTAGTGCCCGTGATGGCCACCCATGCCTTTGCCGCCTTTGCCGCCCATCAAGGTACCGCGGCCCTTGCGGCGTTCATCAGCACTGATCTGGCCGTCTTTGTTGGCGTCCATCTTGGCGAACTGTTCCGCGCCCTTGGCCGTAAATTCGGCTTGGCTGATCTGGCCGTCCTTATTGGTGTCGAGCATGGCCAGATGCTTATCCATCCGCGCCTTTTGACGCTCTGCCCGGCGCGCCATGCGCTCCGCTTTCATGGCCTCATGGTGCGCCTGCATTTCGGCAGCACTCACCTGACCATTTTTGTCCGCATCCATCTTGGCGAACTGGCTGGCGCGGGCGCTGTCAAACTCAGCCTTGCTCACCTGACCGTCCTTGTTGGTATCGGCCATCGGCGCTTTGGGGCCCAGCATGCCCTTATGATCGTCCGCTAGAGCTACGGAACCTGCGGTCAGAGTAAGGGTCAGAACGGCTGCGCTCAGTAGTGTCTTTTTCATTCGAAGTCTCCTTGGTGCCCTTCAGCATCCCCGATACCTGTTCAACGCAGGTCCGGTCAGAGTCCGTCGCTGATCGTCACCGTGGCCTTCAGCGGACCGTCTCAAGGATCCGGTAAAAGGCGGCGCGGGCACGCCCCTGCATCGTCTTGAGCTTCGATTGCAACGTATCCAGCCGCTGGCTGCGCGCCGCCCGAGCGAGCTTACGCTGAAAGGCAGACGGCTCTTTGGCCGGATCATCACGCGCCTCAAGCGCGACCCGCATCAGCTGGGTCAGCCCCTGTTGGACGCTCCAGGCGTTGCTGAGCGCCTCCAGATCCGCATCGTCCGCCAGACGCGCCCGGCTCATGGCCTGTAGCGCCGCCACCGTCCCCGTCCGCAGCGGTCCGCCGCCCGAGGCGTAGATGATTTGCAGCGCCTGAGCCGCAAACTCGGCATCGACCTGACCGCCGGGCACGAGCTTTAGATCCCAGACTGAGTGCGGCGGGCGCTCCTTGTCCATCAGATCGCGCATGGCCCGCACATCCCGGGCCGTCGCAAAGGGATCGCGCGGCTGGCGCAGGGCGGCCTCGATCTGGCGCTGACAGGTTTCAGCAAACCCCGGATGGCTGGCCCAGATCACCCGCGCCCGGCACAGGGCCAGAAACTCCCAGGTCTCAGCCTCCGCGCCATAATAATCGGCAAAGGCCTTGAGCGAGACCGCCACCGGCCCCTTGGCCCCGGTCGGGCGCAGCTTCATGTCGATATCATAAAGCTGGCCTTCAGCCGTCGGGGCCGACAGCGCCGCAATCAGCCTTTGCGTAAACCGGCTGTAGAAGGTTTCCGCCGCCCAGCCCTTGAGGTCTGACACACTCTGGTCGGTTTCGGGCCAATAGACGGTCATCAGATCGAGATCCGACGTCGCCGTCATTTCCTGAGACCCGAGCTTACCGAGGCCGATCACGGCGACCTTGCCCGGGAAAGCCCCGCCCAATCGTACGGTTTCCCGGAGGGCTTCGGGGGCCAAGGCCATGATCGCGGCATCGGCCAGTCGAGCATAGGCCGCCCCGGCCTCGTTGGTGCCGACTCGGCCATTGAGAATATGCAGGCCAATGCGGAAGGCTTGTTCCCGATGGGCCCGGCGGACCCGGTTCATGGCGTCCTCGAAGCTATCCGCCGGCTCGCGCAGACTGTCGGTCAGACTATGGCCGACCTCCTCGCCCAAGGGGGCAAAGAAGTTCGCATCCAAAAGCGCATCAAAGATCGCCGGACGCCGCCCAAGCTGAGTGGCCAGACGCGGCGAAAACGCCATCATTTCGACGACCATTTGAAACAGCTTGGGCTTGGCGAGGAACAAAGACTGGACCTGCACCCCCGCCGACAGACCCGAGAAAAACACCGAAAACCGCCGGAAGGCCGCATTGGGCGCGCCCGTGGCATGGGCCGCATCCAGAAGGCGCGGGGCCAAACGCGTAAACAGCTCGCGCCCCCGCTCGGTACGGGTGGCCGGAATGCGCCCGTGATGCCAGGACCGGATCATGCCCGACACATGGGCCGGATCCTCAAAACCCATACGCTTGAGGGTATTGAGCGTCTCTGGATCGTCCTCGATCCCGGTAAAGACCAGACTGCCAAGATCCGAGGACAGTTGCTCGTCCGAGGCAAACAACTCGCCATAGCGCGTGTTGACGGTCTTGAGGGTCCGCGACACCTGGCCGTCATAGCGGCTGAGGCTGGAGGCCCCACTCAGCGCCGCCACCTTGAGCCGCACGGCGGGGTCTTCGGGCAGGGTGTGAGTCTGCTCATCCTCCAGCATCTGCACCCGGTGCTCCCAGGCCCGCAGGCGGCCATAGGCGGCCTTCAGCTCCTTGCAGACCGCCGGGGCCAAATGCCCGGCCTTGCGCAGGGCATCCAGCGCCTCGATCGTACGATTAGAC
>DAITMY010000217.1:0-4151 GCA_036834925.1 Asticcacaulis sp. | reverse complement strand
CCATGCGGAAGTGCTGGAACTCGCCTTGGAGACTCAAGTCCGGTTCCTGCCCTACGCCCTGGGAGTCTTTTTTGTTGGGCTCCCCCTGTTTGTCTGGGCAGCGTCTTTTGGCCTGGGACCGCTTGGCATAACGGTCAGCGTCGTCTTGTTCGCCCTGAACTGGGCTATTTTCTATGCCGCTCTAAACTGGATCCGGTCGCCCGCCGGAGTGGATTTAAAGAAACGGCTGTGGATCCAGACCGCATGCGGCCTTTTGTGGTCGGCGACACTCAGCTTTATTGCCATGCTAGCGGCCGGTGCCGGCGACGTTGCGCCCGTTCTGCTGATGATGGTCGTCGCGGCGGTGGCCTGTCTGATCTTTTTTTCTGCCCCGATCTTGCTGCCCTTACTGGTCACGGGGCCAATCGGCGCAATCATCCCGCTTTGGTGGCTTTACCAGCTCAAGGCCCATGATGACTGGGCCCAGCTGGCGTTCAGCGGATTATGCCTTGTGTTTGCTTTTGCTTGGATTCTAAATCGTCATCTTCACCAGCATTATGGCCTGATCCTAGCGCACGAGCGCGCCCGCAATGACCAGAACCAAGCCCTGTCCGAAGCCCGCGCCTTTGCAGACGAGAAGGATGCCGTCCTGCGCACCTTGTCGGAAACCGTCCGCGTCAATCTCAAGGGTCTCGATCGGTTACTCGATGTGGCCGAGCAAAGCGCGGTGAGGGCCCCATCCGTCCGCAATGCCGTCCGAACCGCTCAAGCGCAGCTTCGCGTCGCCCGAACAACCATCGAATCAACACTTGATCAAGAAGGCTTGAAACATGGCACGCTCAAGCCGACATGCACCACTTTCTGTGCGCGCGAGGCGGTACAAGCCGTCGTAGACCGCTTTATGCCGCTCGCTCGGAGCAAACCGGGCCTCGAGCTTCAGATCCGCGATCTGGTGCCCACAGATCAGATCCCGCAGCTTGCGGCGGACCCCTTATGGCTGGATCAAATCCTCTCGCATTTGCTGCGGAATGCCGTCGACTATACGTCAGAGGGCCACGTCCTCATTCAAATCCGCGCTGACGAGGGCGGTGGCCATCTGATGATCGAAGTCTCAGACAGCGGACCCGGTCTCAGCGCAGAGGAGCTAGATGAGGCGCTCAAGCCCTATGGGCGCATTGACCGGATCAGTCAGGGTTATCGCGGCGCAGGCCTCGGCTTACCGCTGGCCCGTCTCATGACAGAAACCATGAACGGTCAGTTCCGGATCATCAGCACCCCGGGCCTCGGAACGCGGGTACAATTGCTTTTGCCAGGTGAACTCGCCCCTGCCAGTCCAACGCCCCCCATACGCACCACAGAAACAAGCCCGGCGCGCCATATCGCGCGGATCTTGATCCTCCAGCCAGACCGCGTCGCCGCGCTCAGCTTGCGAGATCAGATCGAGGCCTTGGGGCACAAAGCGATGATCACCCCCAGTCGGGACCGGGCCACACGTTTGCTTGAAACGGCATCGTTTGATGCCTGGATTGTGCCCATGGATGACTCGGACACCCTGTCACGGGGCTATCGTCTAATTCCCCAACCCCAACAGGGCATGAGCGCCGTTGGCGTGGAACACTTTGTCCCCGCCCCGGTCACCCTCGCCGTCTTGGCCGAAGTGTTGGCCGAAGCCTTGGCAGACATAAACCTTATGCTCCCAAACGCTCCTGGGGAGCCCCTGCGCCACAGCGCTTAAAGGACGGCATCAGATTGAGCGCGACTCTGGCCCCGGGCCAAAAGCGGCCATCAGTCCCTTGCCTTGTCGCCCATCTTCCGCCCCACCGGTCAGCATCTGGATCAGGCTTTGCTCTTGCATCTGGATTAACGTCGACAGGGCAGATGATGGGGAATGGCCCGCCGACATGGCGGCCATCAGATAGGTCGGCTCTTCCGGCTCTGGCCGTGACTGGATGACCCCTTCGCCGGATCCGGCCTTCCGCACCAAATTGGCATAGACTTCGTCAACGGTTGCGGGGCGCCCATTGCGGTAAAAGATCGGACGATTGGCGGCCGCAGGAGCTGGAAACAGATTGGCGGCGATGGCGCCGGGACGGTTGTCACGCGCCTGAATGAGTTCCGCGGCGCCACGCGGGCCCATGAAGTGGGCAATATAGAGCTCACCCTGATTAGGATCTCGCCCAATCCGGCCCTTGAGGTATGCCGCATTGGCGACCGTCAGTTCAGCGGCCATCACCGAGGCCGCATTCGGGTCGAAACGCAGGCGCATGACCGCACTGCGCATCTCGCCATCGACGGAAAATCGCCCATCCCGGCCCCGGTTGATGGCGTTGGCATAGGCCCCATAGCCGTGTTTAGCCCCATAACTCTTGAGGGTCGACAGCCAAGTTTGCTCAATGAACTGGAATAGCCCGGCCGCGCTAGAGGTACGGGCGCGCGCTTGTGGGTTCAGCGAACTTTCCCGCTGGGCGGTCCGCAGGAGATAGCCAAAATCGACTCCTGTTGCTGCCGCTGCGCGTTGCAGCACAGCGTGAACCGGGCCCTGGCGCTCCAAAGGGGTCACAGACATGAGCGCAGGCTCAGCCAGTTTGGTTAAACAAACCTTAAAGGGGAAATTGACGTAGGGTTACGATGGGGGCTTTTCAAAAATGAAAATCAGGCGCAACCTCAAGATACCCGCAGCCATAGCGGGATCGATAGGGAGTACCGTCATGATCCTTCGTGCCGACGGCCCTCACATGGGCCATAACCTCGCCGCTATCCTCGATCACAAGCCGCAAGATTTCCGACGCATGCCAGAAGCCACCCTTGTGGCGTTGGGCATCTTCGTGGGCCTTGGGTTTCTTATCGCCAACAAGAGCTTTGTCACCCCAGTTATCGAGTATCCGCCAGAGCCGCCGCCCCATGTTGTGACGATAATCCAGTCTAAGCCGGTGCTTCCGCAGACCGCCAAGCCGGTGATCGCGGTCCGTGCGCCCCAATCGACGCCGACGGCCCTGATCGAGCCCTTGCCCGTGCCGCCGCAATTGATTGCCCCCGGTGACGTGCCAGAAACCGGGGTCGTCGTGCTGTCCACCACGCCCGTGACAGGGGCAGAGGTCGGGCCGAGTACAGTTGAAACGCCGCCTGCCCCGCCCCGGGTTATTCTCAATCCGCGCTGGGCGGCCCTGCCGGATGCCCGAGACCTAGAGCGGGCCTATCCGCCGCGCGCTCTTGAAAATGGGATCGAAGGCTCTGCGACCTTGGTTTGCCTTGTGACGACCCAGGGCACCTTGAGCGCGTGTGACATCGCAACGGAAACGCCTGTCGGCCAGGGTTTTGGCAAGGCCGCCCTGAAACTCGCCCCCACCTTCCGTATGGTCCCCAAGACAGAAGACGGCGTGCCCGTCGAAGGGGGCGTCGTCCGCGTCCCGATCCGCTTTACGCTAGAGGGTTAAGCCTTACGTCGTGAACCGGGCCGGATCCCATGCCGTGCGGATCCGGTCCCTTACGTCGGTTGGTATGGTCACGAGAGCCTGACCGGTAAGGGCCTCGGTCAAGACAGACGCCATGAGCGGGGCAAGCAGCCAACCATTGCGGCGGACCCCGGTATTCAGCCAAACTCCGGTCTTTGGACACTGTCCCACAAGTGGCCATAGATCCGGCGTGGACGGTCGCACCCCAACGCGGACGTTGGCCGGAGCGTGCATTAGGGCCGCATGGTGGGTCGCGGCGGAACGCCTTTGCGAGGCTTCCAGTCCAGGATCTGCTGTTTCGTCCGATCGCCCGGTCTGCATACTGGCGCCAAACACGGGGCCGCCGATCCCGGGGGCCAGATAGCCCGCTGGGGTCCGAACGCATGCGCCCGAGGTCAGCATCGGCTCGGCGGGCGAAAAGGCCAATAACTGCCCTTGAATAGGCGCGAGCGCTTGTAACGCGGGATGATCGCGCAAGGGCATTGACGGAAAACCACAGGCCAGCACAACGGCCCGCGCCGCGCGCGCACCGCCCGTTATGAGACGCACGCTCTGAGCCTCAGCCGAGATGACTTGGCCAGATTCAATGTGCCCGCCGAGCGCTAAAAACCGTTGCGCCAGCGCGCTCAAGGCCGATTGCGGGGCAATTCGCCAGTCGGAGGGCGTAAACAAGGCCGGACAATCCGGGGCATCGATTTCGGGCCGCATAGCCCCCCAAGC
>DAITMY010000216.1:0-4172 GCA_036834925.1 Asticcacaulis sp. | reverse complement strand
GCCAGATGTCCTCGAACACCTTTTTGCCGCCCGGATAGGCCTTGGTCAGGCCCTGCATCTGGAAAATGTACTGTTGCGCCATAAGGCTTGACGTCCTCGTTCAGGAATCAGGGGGAAGCGAATGCAAATTCGGCCCGTGATTTAACGGCACTTGGCCCGAAACACCAGCCCTAGACCGATGCGGGATGACAGTCTCGGGCTTAGATCATAAAAAAACGGCGGACCCTAAAGGCCCGCCGCGTGAGGTGACGTGAAACAAGCTTCTGAGATCAGAAGCGCGACTTAAAGCCGACGTAGGCCGAGCGGCCGAACACGTCGTAATAAGCCGGAACGGTATCCAGGGCTTGCGTCCCCGAATGACCGAACGGGAAGAACGGCGGTTGTTTGTCAAACACGTTGCTGACGCCCCCGTAAACTTCGAGCTGCTCGCCAAAACGATAGCGCAGCTGCATGTCGTGATAGACATGGGCCTTGATATTCACCGCATTGGCCGCAGTGGGCGAGCTCTTGGCCTCGCCGATGAACCGGGTGGTCCAGTTGACCTTCACCTTATCGACGCTCCAGTTAAAGCTTGTGGTGCCTTGACGCTTGATCCAGCCCTGATCGGTTGTTGAGCCACCCGCAGCGCCCAACATGTCGATGGTCCGACCGCCCGGCAGCGGCACACGGCTGGCCTTGTCATAGAAGGTCCAGGTGGTGGTGACGCTCAGACGGCCAAGGTCCGCGCCCGGGATGATGTCCGCCACAGGGGCGCTATAGCTGGCTTCAAAGTCGTAACCCGCGACTTCGAGGCTGGCGATGTTCTGCTCTTGGTCATTGACCGCGTTCAGAACGTAATTGGCTCCCGGTACCACCACATTGGCCCCGCGTTGTAACTTGGAGCAGTAGAAGTCGCGCCCGGCCCCAGCCGTCGTGTAGCAAAGGTTGGCGATTTCCTGACGGCCAATCGTGCTGATCAGGTTGGTGGTGTCGATCTTGAACCGATCGAGCGTGACGGTCAGCGGGGCCAGCCAGGACGGCGCGGCCTCGAACTGTGCCCCATTAAACACCACACCGAGAGTCAGGGTTTCGGCCTCTTCCGGCTTCAGATTGGCGTTCCCCCCCTCAAGGCCGCTGACCGACTGCTGCACCACTTGCGGGGGGCTATAGTTGGCCGGGATCCCTGCGGCAGCACAGTTGGCTTTCAGCGTCGCATTGCTGCTGGTGCCATAGTTCACGCAAGGATCATTTACGACACCAAAGGTCTGGCTGATCCCCGTCACTTCATCGAGGTTCGGTGTGCGGACGGCCTTAGCCTTGGTCGCCCGGAAGCGCAGGCCCGCGACAGGCGACCAGTCGCCGCCGATTTTCCAAGTGTCATATTCGCCAAAGCGGGCCGAGTCGGAGCGACGGAACGCCCCTTCGAGATTGAGCTCTTTGGCAAAGGCCACGTCTTTCAAGACCGGCACAGACAACTCTGTAAAGATTTCGTTGGTCAAGAAGGTCGTGCGCTCCTTGTCCCCGATCTGATTGCCGGTGGTGATGCCTTGATTGATATCGTTGGCATAATCGAGGAAACCGGTCACACGACGCGATTCCAGACCAATGACCGCATTCACAGGACCCGCCGGAAGCTCGAACAGGGAACCGGACAGCGTTGCCAGAGCATCTTCAAGCTTGGACTCGCCCCGCGTTCCGGCGCTGACAAGCAGGTATTTCTGCTCTTCCTTGCTATACCCATCAAAGACATTGATCGGCACACAGCCTTGGGCCCGGGCCACCGGGTCGATACAGCGGAAATTCCCCGCCGGTTTGGTCGGATCCTGCTCTACCCGCAGGCCATTATAGAGCGCCGCCCGCGAGATCAGACCGTTGGTGACGCTGTCGAGACGGGTCACGCCGTTGGTATAGGACAGCTCATAGTTCCAGTTGCTGCCGAAACCCATCAGGCTGTCGAACTTGCCCTGAAGCCCCGCGACAAACCGGAATGTTGCGCGGCTGTTGGTGGCCCCGCGCGCTTCCAGACCCGAGAAGCGTTGCCACCACGTGATTT
This sequence comes from Asticcacaulis sp., assembly GCA_036834925.1. Classification (GTDB taxonomy): domain Bacteria; phylum Pseudomonadota; class Alphaproteobacteria; order Caulobacterales; family Caulobacteraceae; genus Asticcacaulis. The sequence continues at coordinate 2,140 of DAITMY010000216.1, read as the reverse complement.
CCGTTGCCCCCGCCGATGTCGCCAGATCCCGCAGAGCGGTGGGCAAGAAGGGGTTGCTGACGGGAATGCTGGGCTCCAGCAGGCCCGAGACCCGATCATTGTTGGATTGGAACGGATGCGCCTCGAACGGGGCCTTGGTGTCGGTCGAGCTATAGTTCAGCTCAAGAAAAGCCTTGGAGTTTTCAAACACTTCATAGCTGGCATTCGCCGCCGCCAAGAAACGCTTGGTCGGAATCGCGAGGGTCCGCTGGGCGTTACGGTTATAGCCATGCTGGGCCACGTCGAACGGAACGACCTGATTGTTGACCAAGGTATAGCTAGAGTTGCCTGCAAAGAAACGCCCGCCGACGGAAACACCCGACCGGGCCGCCGCGCCCCGGATCATGGCGCCGGGCGGGCTCCAGAATACATCCTCAGCACACAGATAACGGTCCTTACAGCTGACCAGACCCTGATAGTCATACTGCAGAGTCAGGTTGGCGTGACCTTTGTCAAAGCGGTTGCCCAGACGCAAGTAAGCGTTCGGGTTGATATTGTCCTTGTTGTCGAGTGCCGCGCCATAGCTGGCCCCGAACTCAATGCCTTCAAACCGGTCGTCGGTGATGACATTGACCACCCCCGCCACAGCGTCTGCGCCGTAAACCGCCGACTGCCCGCCGGTGCTGATTTCGACCCGGGCGATATTGGCCGAGGGGATCATGTTGAAATCAACCGACTCGGTCACAATCGTGCCCGACGGCACGCGGCGGCCATTGATCAAGGTCAGGGTACGGAAGGCCCCGAGGTTGCGAAGGTTCACAAGGTTTAAGCCTGAATCAACAGCCCCCGAAAAAGTCGACTGGGTCCGCGAGGTGCCAAACGAAGCCGCGAACTGCGGCTGGGCCGTCAGCAGATCGGTGACGTTTTCAAAGCCTTGGCTTTGCAGTTTCTCCTGCCCCAACACGCTGACGGGCGAGGGCTATCTGAGCGTTGACCTGACGTTCGAGAGCATGGACGACTTCTCCCCCGCGGCCGTGGCGCGGAACATCGGCCCGCTGAACAGCCTGCTCGAAGCTCGTACCCAGCTGCACAACCTCCTGTCGTACATGGATGGCAAGCAAGGCGCCGAGGAACTGATCCGCAAGGTGTTGCAAGACCCGGCCTTGCTCAAGTCCCTGGCCGCAGGTGCCAAACCCGCCACGGACACCGTGGAAGGCTCTGTACAAAACGACGCCGCTTAAGGCAGAACAGCGAACGGAACTCACCCATGAGCGCACTTCCCATCACCGAATCCAAAGCGGCCCACACCCTGGAGGGGCACGAATTCGCCTCTTTGCTGAACAAGGAGTTCAAGCCCAAGACGGACCAGGCCCGCGATGCCGTCGAGGCTGCGGTTCAAACGCTGGCCCAGCAAGCACTGGCCTCGGTGGCCACCATCTCCAACGATGCCTATCAAACGGTGCAGGCCATCATCGCGGAGATTGACCGCAAGCTGTCCGAGCAGGTCAACCTGGTCATCCACCACGCCGAATTCCAGAAGCTGGAAGGCGCATGGCGCGGCCTGCAGCACCTCGTGACGAACACCGAGGTGGACGAAATGCTCAAGATCCGCGTGATGAATATCTCCAAGAAGGAGCTGCATCGCAACATGCGCCGATTCAAGGGCGTGGGCTGGGACCAAAGCCCCATTTTCAAGAAGGTCTACGAAGAAGAGTACGGCCAGTTTGGCGGCGAACCCTTTGGGTGCCTGGTGGGAGATTTCCATTTTGACCACAGTCCGCCAGATGTTGAGTTGCTGGGGGAAATGGCCAAGGTGGCCGCCGCGGCACACTGTCCTTTCATTTCAGGTGCATCGCCCGCGCTGATGCAGATGGACTCCTGGCAAGAGCTTGCCAACCCCCGTGACCTGACCAAGATTTTCACTAACACGGAGTACGCAGCCTGGCGCAGCCTGCGGGAGTCAGACGACTCCAAGTACATCGGTCTGGCCATGCCCCGCTTCCTCGCGCGGCTGCCCTATGGCGCCAAGACCAACCCGGTCGATGAATTTGATTTTGAAGAAGAGACCGCCGGCGGCAACCACAGCAAATATTGCTGGGCCAACTCCGCATATGCGATGGCAGTGAACATCAACCGCTCATTCAAGTACTACGGATGGTGC
>DAITMY010000215.1:0-4195 GCA_036834925.1 Asticcacaulis sp. | reverse complement strand
TGTGACCTTTGCCTTCGGAGGGCAACGCTCTATCCAGCTGAGCTACGGGTGCATCGGGCCGTGGGGCCGTTTGGAGCGCGGACCCTATAGGAAAGCCGCGGGAGGCTCAATCGGGTTTTTGGGGCGGATCTGAAAAATCTTGGCCTCAAACAACGTCCGCCCGACCCGCACAAAAGCGCCCTAGTCCTTGGTCGGGTCCGCCGCGTCGGGGTTGTCATAGGTCAGGGCGAGGAACACATCCTCCAGATCCGGCTCTTCGGTGGCCAGATCGCGCACGGCCACCCCCGCCGCCTGGACCGCCGCCAGCACGTCGGTGACGCGGGCCTGACCGGTGCGATACATCACGGCAAAGGCGCCATTGGCGCGGGCCTTGACCTCAAAACCAGGGATCACAGGGACGGTATCGGTGATCGTCTCGGGCGTGATCACCACGGCGCGCTGGTCGAGGCGGGCAATCAGTTGGTCGGTTGGCTCACACGCCACCACGGAACCGCGATTAACGATGGCGATGGTATCGCACAGCTCCTGGGCTTCTTCGAGATAGTGGGTGGTCAGCAAGATGGTCACGCCCTTGGCGTTCAGATCCCGCACATAGGCCCAAAGCTGGCGACGCAGCTCGACGTCCACCCCGGCGGTTGGTTCGTCGAGGATCAGCACCGGCGGATTATGGACCATGGCCTTGGCGATCATCAGTCGCCGCTTCATGCCGCCAGAGAGCTGGCGCACATAGGCGTCTTTCTTGTCGGCAAGCCCCAGAGCCGCCAGAATCTCATCGGTGCGGCGCTCGGCCTTGGGCACCCCATAAAACCCCGCCTGAACCTCAAGGGACTCACCGGGGGTAAAGAACACATCGGCCGAGATTTCCTGGGGCACCACGCCAAGAGCCGCCCGGGCATCGCGCGGGTGGGTGTCGATGTCACGGCCCCAGATGGCCACCTCCCCGTCCGTCTTGTTGACCAGACCCGCCAGGATGTTGATCAGGGTCGACTTGCCCGCGCCGTTGGGGCCGAGCAGGCCAAACACGCTGCCACGCGGGATCGTCAGGTCCACGCCATTGAGGGCCTGCTTGGCCGCCTTGGTCTTGGTGCCCGCATAGACCTTGGTCAGGCCACGGATCCGGATCGCCGCATCGGGCGAAGCCGCCGCAACAGTTTGGGGCGTGCTGGACGGTGCGAGCGGGGCCCGTTGGGGTGCGGCGATGGACATGCGGGGCGGCCTCGTGAAAAAAACAGCGCACAACCGTCACCTTGTCCCCCGGAACAGCCCGGGATAAATTGACGGCACGGTCTGGCTTGCATACCTATGCAGCCTTGACGCAAACGCCAAGCCCGCTGCAGGGCCTTGCTGAGGATTTTCGCTCATGACGACCCGCGATATGCCGCTCGCCCCGGAAACCGTCCTGGTGACAGACAAACGCGTGGCCTGTGATGGGGGCGGTGGGGCGCTGGGTCACCCGCTTGTTTATCTGGACATGGGCCAGGCAGATTTCGTCGAATGCGGCTATTGTGACCGCCGCTTTGTGCTGGTGGCCGAACAGGATGCCAGCGATTACCATAGCCCGGCCCCCCGTCACGACGACGGTCACTAAATCATGGCCCTGCGCTATTTGCACACCATGGTGCGGGTCTCGGATCTCGAGGCCTCACTGGACTTCTACGTCAACGGTCTCGGTCTCGAAGTGATCAAGCGCAAGGATTACGAGGCCGGTCGGTTCACCCTTGTTTATTTGGCGGCCCCTCATGATCGGGATACAGCCACCACGGTCCAGGCTCCGCATGTAGAACTGACCTATAACTGGGATCCCGAAGTCTATACCGGCGGGCGTAATTTCGGCCATTTGGCCTATGAGGTCGATGATATCTATGGCCTGTGCCAGTCGCTGATGGACCGGGGCATGACCATCAACCGCCCGCCGCGTGATGGACGTATGGCTTTTGTCCGCTCGCCGGACGGGATTTCCGTAGAATTCCTGCAAAAAGGTGAGGCTCTGCCGCCTGCCGAACCCTGGGTCAGCATGCCCAATACGGGAAGCTGGTAAGCCTAGTCGGCGATTTCGGAGGCTAGGCCAATGCGGTGCCCATCGACGGTGCGCACCGCCAGTTCGCGCATACCCCAAGGCTTGTTTGTCGGCGGGCTGAGGATCTCTGCGCCATGGGCCACGAGCCGGTTATACTCCGCATCGACATCGGTGACGACCCAATAGGCGAACCAGCTGTGATCGCCTAGGTCCTTTGGGGGGATCTGATCCGGACAATGGCCCACCATCAGGGTAATCCCATCACGCTCAAAAAAAAGCCATCCCGGATCGCCGATCTCATGGACGCTGAACCCCAGACAGGTGCTGTACCATTGGGCGGACCGCTCCAGATCAGGAACCGCCAGAACAAAGCGTGCCTCAGTAATCATGACGTGGCCTCCCTTTGCGATGGAGCGTAGCGGCAAGACGGCCCGCGCGCAAAGGCCGTGACGGGGGAATCGGGGGCCGCTATGGTGGGGCATGACCGACTCAAGCGCTTCTTCTTCGACCGCCACGGGTTCTGCCCGCCCGCGTCTCTATCTCATCGACGGGTCCGGCTATATTTTCCGGGCTTATCACGGCCTGCCGCCCCTGACCCGGGCGTCGGATGGCTTACCTATCGGAGCCGTGTCGGGCTTTTGCAATATGTTGTGGAAGCTGATCAAGGAGTTGCGTGGCCCGGATGCCCCCACCCATCTGGCGGTCATTTTCGATGCCTCGGGCAAAACCTTCCGCAATGATCTTTATCCGGAATATAAGGCCCATCGCCCTCCTGCGCCCGAGGATCTGGTGCCCCAGTTTCCCTTGGTCCGCGAGGCGACGCGGGCGTTTGGCGTGCCGTGCGTGGAGATGCTGGGCTTCGAGGCCGACGACTTGATTGCCACCTATGCCCGGATGATGGCCGAGGCCGGGGGCGAAGTCGTGATCATCTCATCGGACAAGGACCTAATGCAGCTGGTGACCGATCAGGTCAGTCTTCAGGACCCGGTCAAGGGCACCAAGATAAGCTATGCCGAGGTCGAGGCCAAGTTTGGCGTCACCCCGGACAAGGTGGTTGAGGTCCAGGCGCTAATCGGCGATCCGACCGATAACGTGCCGGGCGCGCCAGGCATCGGCGTCAAGACCGCCGCCCAACTGATGGCCGAATACGGGGATCTTGACACCCTGCTGGAGCGGGCTGGGGAGATCAAACAGCCCAAGCGTCGTGAGACCCTTTTGGGCTTTGCCGACCAAATCCGCCTGTCACGTGAACTGGTACGCTTGAAAGCAGACGTACCCGTGGTCGAGCCCTTGGACGCCTTTACCCTGCGCGATCCGGACCCGGCAGTGTTGGGCGCGTTCCTCGCCGAGATGGAGCTAAAGAGCCTCGCCCGGCGGATCGGTGACGGGTCGGTCACGGCGCGCCTGTCCGGAGCAGGTCAAGCTGGCTCGGCCCGCGCGACGGTCGCAACGGCGGCTCAAGCCACCCCGACGCCAGAAGCAACGGCCCCGATTGATCCCAGCCGGTATGTCTGTGTTCAAGACACGCAAGCACTCGAACGCTGGATCGCCCGCGCCCAAGCGGCGGGGGTGATCGCTGTCGATACAGAAACCGATGCCTTGTCATCGAGCCATGCCGGACTGGTGGGGATCTCCTTGGCGATTGCCCCGGGCGAGGCCTGTTACATTCCCTTAGCGCACCGGGCCGATGACGGGGGGTTAGCCCTGTCGGGCGACACGCTGCAACAGATCCCGATGGAGACGGCGCTCGCGCTTTTGCGCCCCGTTCTTGCTGATCCAGCCGTGCTGAAGGTCGGCCAGAATATTAAATATGATCTGGCGGTGCTGGGGCGCTATGGCGTGCCGGTCCACCCGATCGATGACACGATGCTGATTTCTTATGTGCTGTCAGCGGGCCTGCATGGCCACGGTATGGACGAACTGAGCCAGCGGTACCTCGGCCATACCCCCATCAGCTTCAAGAGCGTCACGGGCACGGGTAAGGCTCAAAAAAGCTTTGCCGACGTAGAGCTGGACGCCGCAACGGCCTATGCCGCCGAGGATGCAGACGTCACGCTTCGGCTGTGGCAATTGTTAAAGCCGCGTCTGGCTGCCGACGGGCTCTTAAGCGTGTATGAGACACTAGAGCGGGGCATGCCCGCCGTGCTCGCCGACATGGAGCTGGAAGGCGTCCGCATC
>DAITMY010000214.1:0-4205 GCA_036834925.1 Asticcacaulis sp. | reverse complement strand
GTCCAGAAGTGCGCCCTTGCCCTTAAAGGCTATGTCTCGCAGCAGCATGAAGCCGGCGTCCTTGCCGTCGATTTCCCCCGGGTGGATCCCGGCCTGGATCAGAAGCCGCGGCTTGGCAGGATCAAGCGTCTCGCCATCCTTGCTGGCCACCAGCGCCACGAGGTCCCGCCCCTCGGGCGAGCGTCCAAAGACCTCCAGCCGTAACAACGGGCTGGCCTCGGCCATCTTTCGGGCAAAGGCCACGGTCTCGTCATAGCTGGGGCTAGCGGTCAGACCGGTGGTTTCCGACGGCGTGATCCACGGATCGCCCGCCTTGACCATCAGAGCCTCGCTCTTGCCTTTCCAAGGCAGAACGGGGGGCAACAGATGCTCACCAAACGGCGAAGCGGGCGCTTTATTCTTTGTAGGTTTGGTCATAGCGATCTCCGGCGCGAGGGCGGCCAAGATCGCACCCACAAGCCATCCGCTCATCCAACGCTGTGCCTGACGCATCGCGCCCTCCCCCCCTGTGTTTATGATGATGTTTCTGTTTGCCCCAGTTGTTCCGCCAGAAACGGTCCGGGTCAAGCCCGGGGTGAGGGAGGATATCAAGCCCCCCCAGATAAGCCGTCACCCTCGGACGTGATCCGAGGGTCTGTCTTTCCGCTGCACGAGAGATCCTCGGGTCAAGCCCGAAGATGACGAGCTTATACTAAGCGTTTGTTTCTCCTCCCTGTGGCCTTGCCACGGGGAGGTGGCGCGCCGAAGGCGTGACGGAGGGGATCGCTTTGGTTTGGAAAGGCCCTCTGCAACACAGCCTTTGCGGTAAGGCCAGAGCGGGCTATTTAGAGACGATGACCGACTCAGCCCCTATTTCCCCGTCCTTTGCCCCCGAAGCCCATCCGGAGCAGGCCTATCTTGGCCTGTTGCGCGAATTGCTGGGCACGGGTGTGGCACGCGAAGATCGCACCGGCACGGGTACGCTGGGCCTGTTTGGTCGCCAGATCCGCTTTGACCTTTCGGACGGCTTCCCGCTGCTGACCACCAAGAAGGTGCATTTCAAGTCGGTGGCGCTGGAGCTTCTATGGTTCCTGCGCGGCGAGACCAATGTGCGCTGGCTGCAAGCGCGCGGCGTTAGCATCTGGGACGAATGGGCCGATCCCGTCACCGGCGAGCTGGGGCCCGTCTATGGCAAGCAGTGGCGCAGCTGGGCCGCGCCCGATGGCGGCACGGTCGATCAGATGGCCAAGCTGGTCGCGGCGCTGAAAACCAACCCCTATAGCCGCCGCCATGTCATTAGCGCCTGGAACCCCGCCGAGGTGGACGCCATGGCCCTGCCGCCCTGTCATTGCCTGTTCCAGTTCCATGTGGCCCCGGAACCGGACGGGCCGGGCCGCCTGTCCTGCCAGCTCTATCAGCGCAGCGCCGATGTGTTTCTGGGGGTGCCGTTCAACATCGCCTCCTATGCCCTGCTGACCCTGATGCTGGCCAAGGTGTGCGGCTATACCCCCGGCGATTTCGTCCATAGCTTTGGCGACCTGCACCTTTACCAAAACCACATCGACCAGGCCCGCACCCAGCTTGAGCGCGACCCGCGCCCTCTGCCGCGCGTGACCCTCGCCGACCGGGACGACCTGTTTGCCTTTGACTATGCGGATATCCGGCTGGAGGCCTATGACCCCCACCCGGCGATCAAGGCCCCGGTGGCGGTATGACCCTGAAAACCCTGCCCTTTACCGGGTCGCCCCGGCTGGCGCTGGTGGCCGCGCGGGCGCGCAATGGCGTGATCGGGCGCGACAATGACCTGCCCTGGCGGCTGAAATCGGACCTGAAGCTGTTTCGCGAGACCACCCTGTTCAAGCCGGTGATCATGGGCCGCAAGACCTGGGAGAGTCTGCCGAAAAAGCCCCTGCCCGGTCGGCTCAATCTGGTGCTGACCAAGGATGTGCGCTTCGAGGCCACCGGGGCGGTGATCTGTCATCATCTCGATGAGGCGCTGGAAATCGCCCGCGAACACGCCCGCGAGGACGGGGCCGACGAGGTCTGCGTGATCGGCGGCGCGGCGCTTTATGTCCTGACCCTGCCGCGTGCAGACCGGCTTTATCTGACCGAGGTCGAGGCCGAGGTGGAGGGCGATGCCCGCTTCCCCGACCTTGACCCCGCCGCCTGGACCTTGGTGCGCGAACAGGCCCATGCCCCCGGCGACGGGGATGACTTTGGCTTTACACTGCGGGTCTGGGACCGCCGTCGCTGAGGCTAAGCCCCGTTATTTCTTGCGAAAGTCGGTCGTGGCGATGGCGACATCAAGGGCCTTTATTGAGGCTTTGACGGTGCGTACCGACCAGCCGAGGAACGCGGGCGTGATCTTGTCGGCAGTGTCGGTCGGCTGGTGATAGTCGGGGTGATCCTCGACGCCGAAATAGAGATGCGGCACCCCAGCGCGGAAAAACGGGCCGTGATCGGATTGCAAAGTCCAGTCGTCACTGCCCTGTTCGGGCCGGTCATGACCCAAGCGCAGGGCAAAGGCCGTATCCGCCGCCTGCGCCCGCTCCAGCAAGGGCTTGAAGGCCGGGGTGTGATAGGTGCCGCTGACGTATAGCTCGCCCTTGTCGCCGCGCCCGATCATGTCGAGATTGACCATCACGGCGGTCTGCGCCAGTGGGATCAGCGGGGATTTGACATAGGCCTCAGCCCCGCGCAGGCCCTGTTCTTCGGCATCAAAGGCGATGAACACCACCGTATGCTCGGGCTTGAGGGTGCGGGCGAGCGACAGAAGCCCGGCCACGCCCGAGGCATTATCGTCTGCCCCGTGCCAGATCTTGCCGTCGCGCATCCCCAAGTGATCATAGTGCGCCCCGACCACAATCACCGGGCTGTCCGCCTTGGCCTTGCTGCCGATCCGGCATGCGACCAGGTTACGTCCGGTTTTCGGCGCCGCCCCTTCGGGCGCGCGGCGGGGGGAAAAGGCAAAGGTCTGGACCATCGCCGCCTCACCGCTGGTGCCCGGCGTACAGGGCACCAACCCCGCATCCTTATACCCCTTGAGGATATACTGGCGGGCCGCCTCATGGCCGGGGGTTTCCGGGGCGCGGCCCTCGCGAGCGGGATCGGCCAACCAGGTCATCTCGGCATAGATCCGGGCGGTTTCATCGGCGGCCTTAGCCGTATCGCGGGCAAAGGCCGGGGCGCTCAAAACGAACGCGGCGGCCAACAGCGCCGGAACGGAGACGCGCTGAGATAAAGATACGGTCCTGAGCATGGGATCTTCCCTGATATGATTATCCGCTCAGTCTGCACGACGCAGCGGCCTCGGCAAGGGCTGACAAGGTGGGTGAAAAAAGGTTAATCTGAAAATCTAGAACGGACTGGGGGATCTATCATGAAATGGGAAAAGGGCGCGCGCGGCGGCCAAGTCGAAGATCGTCGGGGCAGCAAGGCCGGTGTGGCCGTGGGCGGTGGCGGGGTCGTGATCCTGATCGTGGCCGTGATCGCCTATTTCATGGGCGCGGATCCGCGCGATATTGCCCGGCTAACGGAACAGCTCTCCCAAGCCCAGGCCCCGGCGGAAACGGTGGCCCCCGGCACGCCTGAAGACCGCGACGGGCGGTTTATCGACACCATGGTCACGTCCAACGACCAGATCTGGTCGAAGTTGCTGGATGGCGGCTCCAGCCCCTATCGCCGGGCGCGCACGGTGCTTTACAGCGACGCGACCCAGACGGCCTGCGGGACCGGACAGGCGGCCATGGGGCCGTTCTATTGCCCGGCAGACGAGACCATCTATCTCGACACTGGCTTTTTTGCCGTGATGGAACAGCAACTCAATGCCCCCGGCGATTTTGCCCGGGCCTATGTGATCGCCCACGAATACGGCCACCACATCCAGACCGTGCTGGGCACCAGCGCCAATATCCAAGAGGCGAAGCAAGGGGCCAGCAAGGCCGAGGCCAATCAGTTGTCTGTGCGTCAGGAACTGGAAGCGGACTGCTACGCCGGGGTGTGGGCCAAACAAGCCAATGCCGTCTATAACTGGATCGAACCCGGGGATATCGAAGCCGCCATCAACGCCGCCTCGGCCGTGGGCGATGATACGCTTCAGAAAAAGAGCCAAGGCCGAGTCATCCCGGACAGCTTTACCCACGGAACCTCAGAGCAACGGGTGCGCTGGTTCCGCCGGGGCTTTGACGAAGGCCACCCAAGTGTCTGTGATGCCTACAGCGCTGAGG
>DAITMY010000213.1:0-4234 GCA_036834925.1 Asticcacaulis sp. | reverse complement strand
TTGCCCTCCTGGATCAGATCCAGGAATTGCAGGCCGCGGTTGGTGTATTTCTTGGCGATCGAGATCACGAGGCGCAGGTTAGCCTCGACCATCTCTTTCTTGGCCTGGCGGGCTTCGCGCTCGCCTTTCTGGACGGTCTGGACGATGCGGCGGAAGTCATCAACGGCGACGCCGGTATCCATGGCTAGGGCCGCAATGTCGCGGCGGATGGCATCCACGGCATCGGCTTCGTTCTCAACGAACTTGGTCCAGCGCACGCCCATTTCGCGCACCGCTGTGGTCCAGTTCGGATCCAGTTCGCGGCTGAAATAGGCCTTGAGGAATTCCGGACGCGAAATGCCGTAGGAGTCGGCCAGACGCAGCAGGCGCCCTTCGAGACCCATCAGTTTTTTATTGATGGCGTAAAGCTGCTCGACCAGCGCCTCGATACGGTTGTTGTTCAGCTTCAGCGTCTTGAGGTGCTTGGAGATCGCCGTGGTGGTGACGTCATAGGCCGCGCGGTCGCTGTCTTCGAGCACCAAGCCCTGGAGCTTGGCATTGATCAGCTTTTCCTGCAGGCGACGGAAGCTCTCGAACTCGGCGGCGATAGCATCTAGGGTCTGCATGACCCCGTCGCGCAGCTCTGCTTCCATGGCCGAGACCGAGGGGCCCGCGCCATCGTCGAAATCGTCCTCGTCCTCGCCTTCGCCCTCGGGCTTGGGCGCGTCGCCCTCTTCGCCGCCTTCGGCCGCGGGGGCCGGCGCGGCGTCTGCCTCGGGATCGGTCTCGCCTTCGGCCTCTTCGGCCCCGGGCATGCCTTGCGAGACGCCATAGGTGCCTTCAAGGTCGATGATTTCGCGCAGCAGAATGCGGCCCGACCCCAATTCCTCGCGCCACACCATGATGGCTTCGAAGGTCAGGGCGCTTTCGCACAGCCCCCGGATCATGGTGTCGCGACCAGCTTCGATGCGCTTGGCGATGGCAATTTCGCCTTCGCGCGACAGAAGCTCGACCGAACCCATTTCGCGCAGGTACATCCGCACCGGATCATCCGTGCGGTCATAGCTGGCGGTTTTTTCCGTTGTGACGACGGTGCTTTCTTCGCGTACCGCCACCTCGCCGCCCTCGACGGCGTCTTCTTCGGCCTCAACCACGTTCACGCCCATTTCGGCGAGCATGGCCAAGGTGTCTTCGATCTGTTCCGAGGTAAATTCTTCGGACGGCAGAACCTTGTTCAGCTCGTCCATCGTCACATAACCGCGGGCCTTGGCCTGCTTAATGAACTTTTTGACCCCGGCATCGGTCAGATCGAGCAGCGGACCGTCGGTATTGACTTCGGTTTCCGGCGCATCGGACGTTGTGCTCATGTGTGTCTCCGCCTGGCCAGCCTGCCCCGTGGGCGAGTCTGATCCCGGCTGTTTAATAGTCGACCCTGTCTGAATCAGGCGCAGGTGATCCGGGTGGTCCCGCCAAGCCTTCGTCTGTCCAGATTAACCCTGTCTTAATGGCCCGCCGCAACAGGTCGCGTTCTGTTTTCAATCGCGAAAAGGTTTCCGCATCGAACCGGGCTTGCGCCTCGTTCTTGGCGTGCACCATCGCGCGCTCTAACGCCGCAAGGCGGGTGAGAGCGTCAAACGCTTGTGTCCAGCGGGTCCGCGCGTCGGCGAAGATCATGTCCGGGGCAAGGAATGGCGCGCCTGATTTTATGGCCGCCTTCGCGATCTCGCTGAGGAACACACGGAAACCCGTATTGGCGAGATGGCGGCGGATTGTCTCCGTGTCAAGAGTGTCCGACACCAAAATAAGGTTAATCAGCGCGCGCGCGAGCGGCTCCAGCCGGGGATCGCCAAATCCAAAGCTTTCAAGGGTCTCGAAATACGGGTCGATCCAGTCAGGATGGTCAATGGCCGCCTGGGCCACCGCCGCCGCCAGAGGATCGAGCGTGCCCGACAGCGCCTGGGCCGCCGCCAGCCCTTCGGCGGTGGGCGGCAGCAGCACGACCTCGCCCTTTCGGGGAAAGCGGCGCCCGCCGTCGCGGTTAAAGGCTCCGTCCCGTGGATAGGCCCCCTCTCGCTTATAGCTCCCCTCAGACCCAGCGGGCCGGGAGTCCCGCACGGGCTGCACCAGCCGGTCGTAGCGGGCCAGAAGATCCTGGCGATAGGCCTCGGCCAGATCCTTGTCCTGGATCTGGGCGGCACAGGCGCGCAGGCGCTTTTTAAGGCCAGCCTTGCGCTCGGGCGTATCCAGCGGCTCCAGCTCCGCCTCGCGCTGGAACAAGACATCGATGAACGGGCGGGTCTGGCCGAGCTGTTCGCGCAGCACCAACGGCCCCTGCTCGCGCAGCACATCATCGGGATCCTTGCCGCCGGTCACCAGCGCGAATTTCAGCGACTTGCCCGGCTTCAGCAACGGCATGGCGCGGTCCATGGCTCGTGCGGCCGCGCGCAATCCCGCCTTGTCGCCATCGAAACACAGGGTCGGCTCGGGATGCCGCCGCCACAGGGCTTCGATCTGCTCTTCGGTAAGGGCAGTCCCGAGCGGAGCCACCGCCGCAATCGACGCCCGCTGACAGGCGATCACGTCCATATAGCCCTCGACCACTACCAGCGCGGCACCGGTTTCCGCCGCCCCAAGGATCTTCAGCGCTTCGGGCAGGCCATAGAGGGTCCGCCCCTTATGGAACAGCGGCGTTTCCGGACCGTTGAGATATTTGGCCTTGTCGTCGGGATTGAGCGCACGCCCACCAAAGCTGACGATCCGGCCCCGGTGGTCGGTAATCGGAAAAATAATCCGGTCGCGGAAGCGATCATAGGGGGCACCGCCGCCTTCGGGGGTGATCAACAGCCCCGCTTCGACCAGATCGGCCACAGAGGCTCCGCGCTGGATCAGTGCATCCTTGAGGCCCGTCCGTTCCGCCGGGGCATAGCCTAGCCCGAACCGCTCCCAGTCTGCGACCGGCAGGCCGCGTCGCTCCAGATAGGCACGGGCCGCATTGGCACCGGGGCCATTGCGCCGAAGCTGGGCGGCAAACCATTTGGCCGCCAGGTCCAGCCAGTCGCCGAGAGATTGCTGGCGGGCGGCGACTTCTTGGGCGCGGGGATCGGGGGCCGGCAGGGCCATGCCCGCTTCGGACGCCAGCTTTTCAATCGCTTCGACGAAGGACAACCGTTCGACTTCCTGCAGGAAGCTGATGATGTCCCCATGCTTGCCCGAGGAGAAGTCGTGGTAAAAACCCTTCTCGTCGTTGACATAGAAGGACGGGGTCTTTTCCTTGGAAAACGGCGACAGACCGACCCATTCGCGGCCCTGACGGCGCAGCCGCACCGAGCGGCCAATCACCTCGGACGGGCGCAGCCGGGACTTCAGCTCTTCCAGAAAACGGTCGTCAAATCGCATCCTCAAACCGATAGGCCCGATTGCGGCGGGATGCAAAGGGAAGCGTGCCGCAAAAAGGCTTCAGCTTGAGCGCAAGGCGAACACAAAGACGACCTCTTGCCGCCACGGAGCCAGTGCACATCGGGGCCAGAAGGGAGACCCGTCATGCATTCTCAACCTGCCAGAGGCCTGTTATTAGGCCTGATCTGCCTCAGTCTCGGGGCCTGTGCCTCGACGTCGGCCACCGATGAAAAAGCCCGCCTGAACCGCCCCGAAGGTCTCGACGAGGCCATGGCGATGAAAACCCAAACCCCCGAAAAGCTTAAAGCCCTCTCGCGCATCTATGGCGGCCATGACCGGCAATGCGCTGCGGTTCTCAGCGAAGTCGCGGACTGGAACAGCTACCTCGGGGCCGAAAAAGACGAGCGGATCGACTATAGCCCCCGCCCCGCATCGGAACGGGGCAAGGAAGCCGGAGTCGGGCTCGCGGTCGGGTTTTTGATGCAATATCCGGGTCTGGTGGTCGGTGTAGGCCGCGCCATGACCGATTATGAACATGAGGCGGCGAACCGCGCCAAGTCCGAGATCCGCGCCCTGCGCCGCCGGTCCTATCTGATCGGGGTGGCCGATGGTCTGGGGTGTCAGCCAGAGTTGCCCGAACCGATCAACCCCGCCCCCCGCGAGGGTCGCAAGACCCCGGCGGTTGCCGCAAAAGGCTAGGTCCGCGCTTGGGGCTGCGGAAAGTACGGGAATTCGCCCACAGGCCATTGACCCGGCCCCTTAAACTCTCTAGGAACGCGGCCGTTTATCCGGCGGGCAGAGGGGTGACCTTTGTCCGCCTTTTTGCGACACTGGCCCGGACGATTCCCCCGCCCTAGCC
>DAITMY010000212.1:0-4257 GCA_036834925.1 Asticcacaulis sp. | reverse complement strand
TCCCACATCTATTCTATCAAGTGAGCAATTTATGAGCCAAGGGTTTTTAAAATATAATAGTGTCGTCATTTTTGCTTTGGTTAGTCATTTTCTGTTAGTCTTATTGCAGTGCGTTTTTGTTTTGTTTTTGTTTTCTGCTCAATCAAAAGCTTATCAAATTATAGTTATGGGTAATAAATATGAGTAATTATTTTTTGCTCAAGTGTGTAATTATGTCGTACTTTTATGATGTAAATATTTGCTAGGTGGAAATGTTTAGTCATAGTTTTGAACTAAGGCTATTTTTACGCTTAACGCCCCCTAATTACTGACCTTCAGCAAGGTGCGGTCCTTGGCGGGTTGCAGCGGTCTCG
This sequence comes from Asticcacaulis sp., assembly GCA_036834925.1. Classification (GTDB taxonomy): domain Bacteria; phylum Pseudomonadota; class Alphaproteobacteria; order Caulobacterales; family Caulobacteraceae; genus Asticcacaulis. The sequence goes on along the minus strand of DAITMY010000212.1, from coordinate 3,904 downwards.
CGCTGGGGCCGACGATGCGCTCAAAGGCGCTGGCCTGTTCGGGGCTGATGCTCATGGGGGAGTTGAACACCAGCCAGGTCACGCCCTCGCTACAGGGCGGGGTGGTGAGTGAGCCCGAATAGACAAAGAACTCTTCGGTGGCGGGCATCAGGTCGCGGGCGTTGATCAACACCCCCTGGATCGCCGTCGGTGCGCCTGGCTGGGGCGGCAGATTGGTCCAGATCGGCGCCAGCATCGGATCCGCCGCGCCGATTTCCAGCATCACCCCGACCACGGCCAAATCCCCCTTGGCGTTCTTGTGTACAAAGTGCGCTTCCATGGCCGGGCGACGGCCCTCCAGGGCATGCTCACTCGGGGTATGGAAATGAAACTGCTGAAGGGTATAGCGCTCGCCTGCCAGCACGAGATCGCCGCCCTTGGTCAGGTCGATCTGGATCGTGTGGCCCTTGTTGGCGATGCGTGCGGTGCTCGATTGATAATCCAGTACCACCTCGGTCTTCATCGATCGCGCCTGGCCCTTGAGGTCAATCGGCGACTGGCGCTGGCCGGTGTTACAGGTGCCGCCCCAGTGCTCGGGACCGGCATCGCCGCTATAGGTCCAATGCCCGCCCTTGCCGTGATCGCCCTTACCTTGGTCCGCCCCATGGGCGTCTTTGGCGTGTTCGTCCTTGGGCTTGCCGCCACAGGCCCACAGCGCCACGAGGCTGGTGGCGCTGAGCAACAGCATCAGCGAGCGGGCGAGGGCGAGCGGGGCGCGGCGCATGGATTGTCTCCGGGGGCGGTAAGCTTGGCTTAACCCTGTTGGTCCTAGACCGCGCCGCTTAAGGATCGGTTTACACACCCAAGCTGAGGCGGCGGGCTTTTCGTCTCGCGTCGTGTTTGTCCAGCACCTCGGCCAGATAGCGGCCTGTCCAGCTTTGCGGCACCTTGGTGATATCCTCCGGGGATCCAAAGGCCACGATCTGGCCGCCGCCGTCGCCGCCTTCGGGGCCGAAATCCAGCACCCAGTCGGCGGTCTTGACCACATCGAGGTTGTGCTCGATCACCACCACCGTATTGCCCTGGTCGGCCAGCTCGTGCAGCACCTCCAGCAGCTTGCGGGTGTCTTCGAAATGCAGGCCCGTAGTCGGCTCGTCGAGGATATAGAGCGTGCGGCCCGTGGCCCGGCGCGACAATTCCTTGGACAGCTTGACCCGCTGGGCTTCGCCGCCCGACAGGGTGGTGGCCGACTGGCCGATCTTGATGTAGCTGAGGCCCACGCGCTTGAGGGTCTCCATCTTGTCGCGCACGCTGGGGACGGCTTTAAAGAACTCGGCTCCCTCTTCGACGGTCATGTTCAGCACATCGGCAATCGAGGCCCCTTTGAACACGATATCGAGGGTCTCGCGGTTATAGCGTTTTCCCTTGCACACATCACAAGTGACATAGACGTCCGGCAGGAAGTGCATCTCGATCTTGATCACCCCGTCGCCCTGACAGGCCTCGCAGCGCCCGCCCTTGACGTTGAAGCTGAAGCGACCGGGGCCATAGCCGCGCGCCTTGGATTCCGGCAGTCCCGCGAACCAGTCGCGGATCGGCCCAAAGGCCCCGGTATAGGTGGCTGGATTCGAGCGCGGGGTGCGGCCAATCGGCGACTGGTCGATGTCGACCACCTTGTCAAACAGCTCCAGACCTTCGATGCGGTCATGGGGGGCCGGGGCCGCCGAGGCATTATTGAGCCGCCGCGCCGCCGCTTTGTAGAGCGTTTCCAGGGTAAAGGTCGACTTGCCCCCGCCCGAAACCCCGGTGATGCAGGTGAACACGCCGACCGGAATGGCCCCATCCACGCCCTTGAGATTATTGCCACGCGCGCCAAAGATTTTCAGCTGCTTCTTGGGGTCGATGGCCCGGCGCTCAGGCGGGACGGGGATTTCCCTGGCTCCGGTCAGATATTGCCCGGTCAGGGACCTGGGGTTGGCCTCAATCGCGGCGGGGGGGCCTTCGGCCACGATTTCGCCCCCGTGCACCCCGGCGGCCGGGCCCATGTCGATGACATAGTCGGCGCTGAGGATCGCTTCTTCGTCGTGTTCGACCACCAGCACGGAATTGCCGAGGTCGCGCAGACCCTTGAGGCTTTCCAGCAGGCGGGTGTTGTCACGCTGGTGCAGGCCGATGGAGGGCTCGTCGAGCACATAGAGCACCCCGGTCAGCCCCGAACCAATCTGACTGGCCAGACGAATGCGCTGGCTTTCCCCGCCCGACAGGGTGCCGGAACTGCGCGACAGATTGAGGTAATCCAGACCCACATCATTGAGGAAGCTCAGGCGGTCCTTGATTTCCTTGAGGATGCGGCGGGCGATTTCGAGCTGTTTGGGGCTGAGTGTGGCCTCAACCTCTGTGAACCAGTTCAGCGCTTTGCGGATCGACAGGTTCGAGATCGCGGCGATATGGGCCCCATCGATCCGCACCGACAAGGCCTCAGGCTTGAGACGATAGCCCTCACACGCCTCGCACGGGGTTTCGGACTGATAGCGCCCCATTTCCTCGCGCACCCAGCTCGAGTCGGTATCGCGCCAGCGGCGCTCCATATTAGGGATCACGCCCTCGAACGGCTTGGCCACGTCATAGCGGCGCGCGCCGTCGTCATAAGAGAATTTGATCGGCTCCTTGCCGGTGCCGTAAAGAATGGCCTTGTGCGCGACCTCAGGCAGGCTGTGCCAGGGCTTATCCATGGAAAAGCCATAGTGCCTCGACAGCGCCTGAAGCGTCTGGGTATAGAGCGGCGATGGCCCCTTCGCCCAAGGCGCGACGGCCCCGTCATGCAGGGTCTTGGCCTTGTCCGGGATCACCAGATCGGCGTCAAAAGTCAGCTTGACCCCCAGCCCGTCACAGACCGGACAGGCCCCGAACGGGTTGTTGAACGAAAACAGACGCGGCTCGATCTCGGCAATGGTAAAGCCGGACACCGGACAGGCAAATTTTTCCGAAAAGGTCAGGCGTTTCGGCTCGGTCTCGCCCTCGGCCAGATCCGCCCACTCGGCCAAGGCAATGCCGTCCGCCAGTCGCAGGGCGGTCTCGAAACTGTCGGCTAAGCGCGCTTCCAGGCCGGGCTTGGTGACAATCCGGTCCACCACCACGTCGATGTCGTGCTTGAACTTCTTGTCGAGCGCGGGTGCCTCTTCGATGGGATAGAACACCCCGTCGATCTTCAGGCGCTGAAAGCCCTGACGTTGCAACTCGGCGATTTCTTTTTTGTATTCCCCCTTACGACCGCGCACGATGGGGGCCAGCAGCATCAGCCGTGTGCCCTCGGGCAGAGCCATGACCTTATCGACCATCTGGCTGATGGTCTGGCTCTCAATCGGCAGGCCTGTGGCGGGGGAATAGGGCGTTCCGACCCGTGCCCACAACAGGCGCATGTAGTCGTGGATTTCTGTAACCGTGCCGACGGTCGAGCGCGGGTTTTTGGATGTGGTTTTCTGTTCGATGGAAATTGCAGGCGACAAGCCTTCGATCAGATCCACATCCGGCTTGCCCATCAGCTCTAGAAACTGGCGAGCATAGGCCGACAGGCTTTCGACGTAGCGGCGCTGGCCCTCGGCATAGATGGTATCGAACGCCAGCGACGACTTGCCCGAGCCGGACAGGCCGGTCATCACCACGAGCTTGCCGCGCGGAATATCGACGTCCACACCCTTGAGGTTATGTTCCCGTGCGCCGCGGACGCGAATATAGCCGTGCTCGTTCATGGATCGTGCGCCCTCAGTCCAGTCCCTGTCGATACAGTGCCCCGTCAATACGGTGCCGGTCGATTCGTGGACTGACATCTAGGCGCAAAAACGCCCGACGCATCAAGAACATTTTGAGAACGTGTGCGGGTTCCTGTCAGGATCTGTCAGCACAGGTCCAGACGGGACCGCCTCAG
>DAITMY010000211.1:0-4280 GCA_036834925.1 Asticcacaulis sp. | reverse complement strand
GCCCCGGCAAGGTGCGCCACACCATCGAAGCCTGGCTGTCGATCCCGGTCGGGGTGGTCAGCCTTGCTGAACGTTTCCCAGAGCCCCCCGACGGCGATCCGCATCTGTGGTTTGCCGCGATGGTTGCCGATGTGCGCCAAAGGCTCGAGGGCTTTCGGTCCGCCGACACCCTGCGCCCCCTGTTCGAACAGGATCAAGCCCATCTGATTGGCACATCGGGGGCGATTACCTCGTTGGCCGGGGTGCATCTCAATCTGGATCGCTATGATCGCACCCTGGTCGATGGCCTGTGGATGGATCAACAGAGCTGCCGCGAGGCCGCGCGTCGGCTGATCGATCTCGGCCACATTGGCCGTATGCGGGAACCCTGTATCGGTCCGGACCGGGCCGATCTGGTGCTGGCGGGCGCGGCGATCCTTGAGGCCGTGCAAAGCCTTTGGTCCTGCAGGCGAGTTCGTGTGGCCGACCGGGGCCTGCGTGAAGGCATGCTTCTGTCGATGATGCGCAAGAAGCGTCGCCGCCGGAGCAAAGGGCGCGCAACAAGCCCCACACAGGCCATGGTCCAACGCCCTTCACGGGGTCAGGAGCCAAAGGCTTCGGATAGTTTGGCGGATCCGTCCGCCGCAGTGCCCGCTGAGGCCAAGCCCACAGGCAAACGCCGTCGTCGCCGCGCCGGCCGCAGCCGCGCTCAGGCGGCAAAACCAGCCCCTTGAACAAAAAAAGGGCTGACCCGCGCCAGCCCTTTGCTTCGTTTTATTGACCTGCCTCGGGGATCAGTTCACCCGCGCCGGGATGTCGATGTCACAGACGGAAAAGTCTGCGCCCCGGTCCTTACGCATCTTGTCCACCAGATTGCGGAACGCCATGGATCGGGTGTCCATAACCATGACCTTAGGGGCCTCGGTCGCCGGAATATCGGCCAAGATCCGGGCCCGCACCATGATGTCGGGATTTTCGACCGGCTCACCCACTTTCAGGGTCCGCACCACCTCAAGGCCAGAGATCACACGGCCAAACACCGTATAACGCTTGTCCAGCGCCGGGTTGGTGTCGCGCATCAGGAAGAACTGGCTGTTGGCCGAATCCGGGTTTTCCGCCCGGGCCATACCGGCCACACCCTGACAGAACAGTCCCCAGGCATGGACCTTGTTATCCTTGGTCATGGCCATCAAAGCATCCGGTTGGGTCATGACCGGTGTGATCCCGACGACCCCGGCAACCGATCCACGCGGCGCGGCCACCCGCACCATCGGGAACGTGCTGTCCCGACGGATGGTGAACTCGCCCTTGACATCCTCATAGGAGGACTGCCCTTCGCCCGTGCCAAGCGGGTCGCCGGTCTGCGCCATAAAGCCGTCGATCACCCGATGAAACTTCAGGCCGTCATAGAATTTCTCGCGCGTGAGCTTCTTGATCCGCTCAACGCTCAAGGGGGCCAGATCCGGGCGCAGCTCGACGATCACGCGGCCCTTGCTGGTGTCGATCACCCAGGTGTTTTCAGGGTCTGCCGCGACATAACCTGTCAGATCGGCCATGACGGCTTCGGCCTTGGCGGCCTCTGCCTTGACGGGTTTGGCCTTGGGCGTCGCCGCGAGCGTTGCACCACTGAGGCCGAGGCTGAGCGCCAGAGCCAGTGAGGCCTTCAGAGACAGGGTCAGGGCGGTCATCGGTTTATCTCCCCACTTTGGCCAGCAACTGCGCGGCCACGTCATTTGATACAAACGGCGTGATGTTTCCACCCAATTGCGCAATTTCTTTGACCAGACGCGAGGCAATTGCCTGGTGGCGCGGGTCGGCCATCAGAAACACAGTCTCGATGTCGCGGTTCAGTTGCTGGTTCATCGCCGTCATCTGGAACTCGTATTCAAAGTCCGCCACGGCCCGAAGGCCGCGCACGATCAGACTGGCCCCAAGGTCTTCGGCAAAATGCATCAGCAAGGTGTCAAAGGGGCGCACATCGACCCGATCGCCCCAGCGGGCGGTCTCAGAGCGAACAATCGCCACGCGCTCTTCGAGGGTGAACATCGGCCCCTTGCCGATATTGACCGCTACCCCAATCACCAACCGGTCCACCAGCTTGATGGCCCGGGCAATGATATCCACGTGTCCATTGGTGATCGGGTCGAAAGTCCCCGGATAAAGTCCGATACGCTCCACGCCCCCCTCCTTTTCGATACGGCCGGTCAGGCCTGTTCGCCCGCAGCCATGTCGGTCTCAGCCTCCGCCTCAGCGGTCCCGCTATCGGCCAGACGCTCCACGGACACGACTTTTTCCCCATCACTGGTCTTGAGAATCGTCACGCCTTGGGTATTGCGCCCAGCGATCCGGACCTGGGCCACCGGAGTGCGGATCAATTGCCCACCGTCAGTGACCAGCAACAGCTCGTCCGCGTCGGCGATCGGGAACGAGGCCACCAGCCGCCCGCCGCGCTTGGTCAGATCGTGGGCAATCAGCCCCTGGCCCCCGCGCCCGGTGCGGCGATAGTCGTACGAAGACGTGCGCTTGCCAAAGCCGGTATCGGTCACCGTCAGGATGAACTCTTCTTGGGCCGCTAGCTCACTGATACGCTCAGGCGTCAGTTGTGCGTCGCCCGCAACCGTATCGTCCTCATCGGCGGCGACCTGTGTGTCTGTCTCAGCGTCTTCGAGGAGCGCCGCGCGCGCCGCCGCCGCCTGTTTCAGATAGGCCGCCCGCTCATCTGGGGTGGCATCCACCCCGCGCAGGATCGCCATCGAGATCACGGCATCCCCCTCCGCCAGCTTGACCCCGCGCACGCCGGTCGAGGTCCGCCCGGCAAACACCCGCACGTCGTTGACGGCAAAGCGAATACAGCGGCCCGCCCCGGTCGTCAGCAGGACATCCTGATCTTCGGTACAAAGCGCCACACCGACAATGGCGTCGCCCTCTTCGAGCTTCATGGCGATCTTACCAGCCCGGTTGACATTGACAAAGTCAGACAACTTGTTGCGGCGGATATCGCCCGAACGGGTGGCAAACACCACGTCCAACCGGTCCCAAGTGGCCTCGTCTTCTGGAAGGGTCAGGATGTTGGTGATGGTCTCACCCGTCTCCAGAGGCAACAGGTTGACAAACGCCTTACCCTTGGCCGTCGGCAAGCCCAGCGGCAAACGCCAGACCTTGAGTTTATAGGCCTTACCCGCAGAGCTGAAGAACAGCACCGGCTGGTGGGTCGAGGCGGCGAAGATGTTGATGATCGCATCCTCGTCCTTCATCGCCATGCCCGCCCGGCCCTTGCCACCACGATGCTGGGTCCGATAGGCCGACAACTGGGTGCGCTTGACATAGCCCGAATGGGTCACGGTCACGACCATGTCCTCGCGCGGGATCAGGTCCTCGTCCTCAAGGTCCGCATCCCCATCGACGAGGATCGAACGACGCGGCACCGCATAGGCATCGCGCACGGCGATCAGCTCTTCACGGATGATACTGACAATGCGCTCGCGGGACGACAGGATGTCCAGATAGCCCTGAATGGCACTGGCCAGCGCCCGCGCCTCGTCAAAGATTTCATCCCGGCCAAGCCCCGTCAGACGCGCGAGGGTCAGGGCGAGGATCGCCCGGGCCTGTTCCTCGGTCAGACGGATCAGATTGTCATCCAGCACGACCGAACGCGGATCGGCAATCAGCTCCACGAGCGCAAACATATCCCCGGCCGGCCAATCCTTGGCCATCAAGCGGGCACGCGCCTCAGACGGGTCCGCCGACGAGCGGATGATATGGATCACTTCGTCGATATTGGCGACGGCAATGGCCAGACCAACCAGCACATGGCCCCGGTCGCGCGCCTTGCCGAGGTCGAACTTGGTCCGGCGGACCACCACCTCTTCGCGGAATTCGAGGAACAGCTCGATCAGCCGCCGCAGCCCCATTTCCTGGGGACGGCCGCGATCCAGCGCCAGCATATTGACGCCAAAGCTCGATTGCAGGGCGGTATAGCGATAAAGCTGGTTGAGGATCACATCGCCGGTAGCGTCGCGCTTGAGTTCGACCACGATACGCATACCCTGGCGGTCGGACTCGTCGCGAATGTCGGCAATGCCCTCGACCCGTTTTTCCCGCACCAGTTCGGCGATCCGCTCGATCAGGGTCGCCTTGTTCACCTGATAGGGGATTTCCGTTACGATAATGGCTTCGCGGTCCTTGCGGATCGTTTCGACGCTGGCCTTGCCGCGCACGATCACGGAGCCGCGCCCGGTCAACAGTGCCTGACGCGCGCCCGAACGGCCGATGATCTCGCCGCCGGTGGGGAAATCCGGGGC
>DAITMY010000210.1:0-4315 GCA_036834925.1 Asticcacaulis sp. | reverse complement strand
GCCGACACCGAACAGACCGGCCACGAGCCCGGCCAGCCCGCCCGCGGCCACCAGCACCAGAGCCAGACTGGCGAGCTCCATCAGGCTCATGCGGCGCTGTCGGATCCCGCAGCCCGCGCCGCGTCATAGGCCGCGCGACGGGCCTCGGCGGCGGCCAGCGCCTCGCGCACGGCGGCCATGGCCTCATCCAGCACCCGCAAGTCTGCGCCCGGGCGGATCGACTCGACCGTCAGAATCCGGCGGAACGCCCGCGCCCCCGGCATGCCATGCATCAGCCCCAGCATATGCCGGGTCATATTGGACAGGCTGGCCCCGCGTGTCAGCGCCTCGGTCATATAGGGGCGATAGGCGTCTAGGGCCTCAAAAAGGTCCGGATCCGGCCCTTCGGCCCCAAAGATCCGCCGATCCACGGCCGCCAACAGCCCCGGCTCGTGATAGGCCGCCCGGCCCAGCATCACCCCATCCACATGCTCAAGGTGCGCCTCGGCCTCATCGAGATTGGCTATCCCGCCATTGAGGCTGATGATCAGATCCGGATGCGCCGCCTTCAGCCGGTACACCAGCGGATAGTCGAGCGGCGGGATGTCCCGGTTCTCCTTGGGCGACAGGCCCTTGAGCCAGGCCTTGCGGGCATGAACAATAAAGGTGCGCACCCCGGCGGCCTTGCTGAGCTCCACCAGCCGGAACAGCGCCGCCTCCGGGTCCTGATCATCGACGCCGATGCGGCATTTGACCGTCACTGGCACCGAAACCGCCGCGCCCATGGCCGCCATGCACTCGGCCACCAGCTCTGGCTCCTGCATCAGACAGGCCCCGAACCGTCCCGACTGCACCCGATCGGACGGGCAGCCGACATTGAGATTGATTTCGTCATAGCCCAGATCCGCGCCGATCTTGGCCGCCTCAGCCAGATCACGCGGGTCCGACCCGCCCAGCTGCAAGGCGACGGGATGCTCGACCGCGCTAAACCCCAACAGGCGCTCACGATCGCCATGAATCACCGCCCCGGTGGTGACCATTTCCGTATAGAGCAAGGCCTGTTTCGTCAGGGTGCGATGGAACGCCCGGCAATGGCGATCCGTCCAGTCCATCATCGGGGCCACGGAAAAGCGGTACGACCGCCCGACGGCGGCTTGGGGATCAGCGGGATCGGGAGACTGCATCCCCTGCCCATACCACTCTCCCCGCCCCGGCGCAAAGCGGGGGTGTTTTATGGCTCGCCGCGACGCAAGGCCGTGCGGGAAATCCAATCCGCACCATTGTAAGTCACGGCATAGATCATGACGTTTTGGGTCTCATCATCGACGACAAATGCAATGACCGCTTTTCGCCCGGCCGGTATAGCGCGCAGGCCCAGTGCAATATCGTCCCTCAAAGTCCCTTTATGCGGCGTTTCTTGCAATGATGCGATGACACTCTGGATCTCTGCAAGCTTACGATCCGCAGCTTCTGGACCCGAATAGTCTATCATCCAATTTACTATGCGACTCAGGTCTTCCGAGACTCGTGGATGATATCGGATCCTGTATTTCACGCCTTACGCGCGTTTGTCAGGGCTTGGCGTGCGGCGGCAAAGGCTGTGTCTTCGTCAATAAAATCGTCAAGCGGGGTCTGCATCCGCGCGCGGATATCTGAAGCGCACGCTACTAGGGCTTGGTCGCGTTCAGCCTCGGCCATGATCATCTGCTCCAGGGCATCAGCGACCATGGCGCTCTGAGAGGCAAATTCGCCCTTGGCGACTTTATCCCGAATATACTGGCGATGACGCGGCGTGATGGTCACTGGGATCTTGATAGCCATCGCGTTCTCCTAAGGCGGTCAATATACACCGGTGTTCCCGGGAAATGAAGCCGCTGAAAAATGCCTCCCTCCCCCATCACGGGAATCGCGGCCTTTGCAATACAGGCATGTGACATTCTCGCCACATACGAACGGCATTAAGGCACTTATGTAACCATTTCCCGGCGCCGCCATCAGACTGTCGGAAAACTGCCATGTTTTTGTCACGATTGGGGCGCACCTCGCGACCATTCTCGTTCCATCAAGACAGGAAGAAAAAAATGAAAAAGCTCTTTGTTTCGACCGTTGTGGCCGGCCTGCTCGTCAGCGGCGCCGCTTTTGCGCAAGACGCCGGTGCCGTTTATGGCAACCTCGGCTACACCCACACCACCGTTGATGTGACCGGCGGCAAGGACGCCACCTTCAAGGGCCTGACCGGCCGTCTGGGCTATCAGTTCAGCGAAAACTTTGGCGTTGAAGGCGAAGCCACTTTCTCCATCGACGACGACAAGGTCAACATCTCGGGCACCCAAGTGGCCGTGAAGCTGAAGAACCAGTTTGCCGCTTACCTGACCGGCACCCTGCCGGTGTCGGAGCAGTTCGGCCTGCACGCGCGCCTCGGCTATGCCTATTCGAAGCTTGAAGGCAAGGCCGGCAACGTCAAGGCCGACGCTGATGCCAAGGGCTTTGCCTACGGCGTGGGCGCCAGCTACATGTTCGACGACAAGAACGGCCTGCGCGGCGACTACACCCGCGTCGAAGACAGCAACAACTGGACGGTGGCTTACGTCCGCAAGTTTTAAGACGTGTGTAAGCCAATGGGCCGGATAACCGGTCTGTGATAAGAAAAGGCGCGCCTTCGGGGGCGCCTTTTTGCTATGCAGGGGTCGATTGCGCTTTGCATGGGGGAGAACATGCTGACTCGTCGCGACTGGATCACCGCCCTGGCCGCCCTAGCCGGCACGGGCCTCAGCGCTTGTAGTCAGGCCGCCGAACCCCATGTGGCCATTGCCCCGTTGAAAGCGGGCCTGCCGTTCCCGCTCGGGGTTGCGGCCATGAGTGGCCAGCTGTCGGATCCGATCTGGGCGGCGATTGTGCGCACCCATTTCAGCCAGATCACCCCCGAATGGGAGCAGAAGATGGAGTATCTTTTGCTGCCCGATGGCCAGCGCCAGTATGACGCCCCCGAGGCACTCTATGGCTTTGCCCGGGACAATGGCATGACGATGCTGGGCCACACCTTGATCTGGTACGCTCAATCGAACCCCTGGTTCGAGGCGGTGACGGATCCGGTCCGGTTTGGCCGTCGCTATGATGACTATATCACCGACATCATGACCCGCTTCAAAGGCCGCACTCGGGCGTGGGACGTGGTCAATGAACCCGTGCTGGATGACGGCAGCGGCTATCGGTCCTGTCTGTGGTCGGATCGGTTGGGCCTGGGCTATATCAACCGCGCCTATGAGGTGGCCCGCGAAGCGGATCCGAACGCGGTGCTTTTCCTCAATGATTACAATCTGGAGCACAATCCGCAAAAGCGGCTGATGTTCCTGAAACTGGCCGAAAGTCTGCTGAAGGCGGGCGTACCGCTCGGGGGGCTGGGGACCCAGAGCCATATCGTCGCCTCGCTGGCCCCCGGGGCGCTTAAGGTCGCGCTGACGGATCTCGCCAGTCTCGGCCTGCCGGTGCATATCTCGGAGCTCGATATCAGCCTGAAAACCGGTCGCACAGCCATGTTGGAGGTGCGCCAGAACGAAGCCCGGCAGCAGGCGCTGGTCACAGAGTTGCTTGAGACCTATGCCACCCTGCCCGCCCATCAGCGCTTTGGCCTGACCATCTGGGGGGCGCGTGACAAGGACAGCTGGCTGCGGCGCGGGGGCGAAGATCGCGGGCCGATGCGCGATGCCCCACTGATGTTCGATGATGTCGGCAATGCCAAGCCGCTGGCCCGCACACTCAAGGCCGAGCTACAGCGCTTTCGCTCAACGCCTTAGCGTCCAGCCCCGCTAGGTGACGGAGCAGAGGCCCCGGCTGAGGCAGGAAACGGGGCCGGGGACGAAATGACCGCAATCGCATCTTCAGCGGACCGTTCCGCGGCCGGATCCGGATCAAACCCCTTGAGCGGACTTAAGGACCCGAGCCCCTGAATACGCTCCAGTCCCTTGCGGACAGAGGCCGCTTGCGGGTCCTCTTCCGGGGGCGCAGCCCCGGTGGGACGGGCCGGAGCCAAGGCACCGCCCTGCTCGACCGCATGGCGCAGCGCGCTAAGATCCTCGGAGATGCGAAACACCGCCACATAAAACTCGCAGAACGAGCGCCAGATCAACGCGCCAATAAAGCTGACCAAGGCCCCGATCACCAAGGTCGGGATCGCCAGCAACAGCCCCAGCGGGATGCCATCCTTGATCACCACGCCAATGGCGGCCCCGACAAACCCCGCCGCCCCGATCAAAATCACCAGCAGGCCCGACCAATAGATCAGGTGCACGACCGGACGGGTCAGCAACTTGTTGAAGGTCAGCAAATCGCCAAACAG
>DAITMY010000209.1:0-4324 GCA_036834925.1 Asticcacaulis sp. | reverse complement strand
GCTACACGGTCGCCGAGCTGCTGCGGTGGGCGGTGGGACAGTCCGACAACACCGCCGCCGACGTGCTGATGAAGCGGATCGGCGGTCCGGGTGCGGTGACTGCGTGGCTGCAGGCCAAACGTGTGCCGGACCTGCGCATCGATCGCTACGAGCGCCAGCTGCAGACCGAGGCGCTTGGGATGGCGTCCTTCAGACCCGCCTGGCGCGGAGAGCCGGCGTTCAGGGCCGCCCTCGTCTCAGTGCCCGAGGCCCAGCGCCGGGCGGCCATGACGCGCTATCTGACTGACCCGCGCGACACCGCGACGCCCCGCGGCATGCTGATGTTCCTGAGCCGGCTGGCGGGGGGCGAACTGCTGTCGCCGGCTGCGACCCGGCTGCTGCTTCGCGAGATGATCCTGACGCCCACCGGCGCTCAGCGCCTGAAAGCCGGACTGCCCGCGGGCTCGATCCTGGCGCACAAGACCGGAACCGGCCGCACGGACCTGGGGATCAATCCTGCGACCAACGACGTCGGGGTCGTGACGCTCCCAGACAAGCGCCGCTACGCAATCGCCGTGTTCCTTTCCGGCGTTCTTTTGGAAGAAACGGCCCGTGATGGCCTGATCGCCGAGGCCGCTCGCGCCATCGTTAGGGGCGTCCGTTAGGCCATCCAACCCTTTCCCCCCGCGCCGACCCCTAGTATAGGGCGCTGTCCAAATTTTTCGTCCGGAGCGCTCGTCCCACCATGGCCAAGATCAAAGTCGCCAACCCTGTCGTGGACATCGACGGGGATGAAATGACCCGGATCATCTGGAAGTGGATCAAGGACAAGCTGATCTTCCCGCACCTCGACCTGCAGATCGACTACTACGACCTGGGCATCGAGCATCGCGACGCCACCGAGGACAAGGTCACCGTGGACGCCGCCGAGGCGATCAAGCGCCATGGCGTCGGCATCAAGTGCGCGACCATCACCCCCGACGAGGCCCGGGTCGAGGAATTCGGCCTCAAGAAGATGTGGAAGTCGCCGAACGGCACGATCCGCAACATCTTGGGCGGTGTGGTGTTCCGCGAGCCGATCATCTGCCAGAACGTGCCGCGCTTGGTGCCGGGCTGGACCCAGCCGATCATCGTCGGCCGTCACGCGTTCGGCGACCAGTACAAGGCCACCGACTTCCTCGTTCCCGGCAAGGGCCGTCTGTCGATCAAATTCGAAGGCGAAGACGGTCAGGTGATCGAACACGAGATCTTCCAATACCCGGGCGCCGGTGTGGCCATGGGCATGTATAACCTCGACGAGTCGATCCGTGACTTTGCCCACGCCTGTTTCGCCTATGGCCTAGCGCGCAACTATCCGGTCTATTTGTCGACCAAGAACACCATCCTCAAGGCCTATGACGGGCGCTTCAAGGACATCTTCGCCGAAGTGTTCGCCGCCGACTATGCCGATAAGTTCAAGGCCGCCGGTCTTGTCTATGAGCACCGCCTGATCGACGACATGGTCGCTTCGGCGCTCAAATGGTCGGGCGGGTTCGTCTGGGCCTGTAAGAACTATGACGGCGACGTCCAGTCCGACACCGTCGCCCAGGGCTATGGCTCGCTGGGCCTGATGACCTCGGCCCTGATCACGCCGGATGGCAAGATCATGGAAGCCGAAGCCGCCCACGGCACCGTCACCCGTCACTATCGCCAGCACCAGAAGGGCGAGCCGACCTCGACCAACTCAATCGCCTCGATCTTTGCTTGGACCACGGGCCTGAAGCACCGCGCCAAGCTCGACGACAATGCCGAGCTGAAGGCCTTCGCCGAGACCCTGGAGCGCGTTTGCGTCGAGACCGTCGAAGCCGGTTTCATGACCAAGGATCTGGCGCTGCTGGTCGGCGATCAGCAAGGCTGGCTGACCACTGAAGGCTTCCTCGACAAGATCGCCGAGAACCTGACCGCCGCCATGGCGGCCTGATTGCGGCGCATCGCGTTTTAAATCGATACCCCCCGGTTAGTCTCCGGGGGGTATTTTTTTGACCTCCCCACTTAACCCTTGAGTTGAAAACGATCTCACAATCGCAGAGCCAGCCCTTAAAGCAAAGCCATGACATGCAAACGCCGCAAAACGACTAATAAGCGCAAAATAAGTATTAACCGAAAAAAAATGCAACCATAGTGACCAAGAGTCAGTTTTACAACAACTATGAACTGTACATTACTCCCACCCACAATTGACTCAAAATAATGCCGCCAAAGCGCAGCAATACATTATTACAACTTTATGAATATATTCTCAAACAGATACACTACCTAAGCGAAAGATTTCATTAACCAACACCGCTCAAAAGTTGCCCTAGGTTAAACTTCAGGTTCAATTCCATGACACTGTCAATCCGCGCCAGTCTGATTGCCTGCATGGCCGCTACCTTTGCGATTACCGTTATTATTATCATCAGCGGCTTTATGGCGTTAAATGTATCAGACCAAAAACTACAGACGATCATAAACGATCGGGTGATTGCCGCAGAACAGCTCAAGAAAATATCAGACTTCTACGCTGTCAATATTGTTGACGCGAGCCAGAAAACCCATGGCGGAAGCCTCGATTTCGCGGCGGGACAAACCTTAATTGAACAGGCCAAGACTGGAATCGACAAGGAGTGGGCCGCCTATACCAGCACCTATCTCGTGTCAGATGAAGCCGCCCTCGTCGACCGCGCCAAGGCCCAAAAAGCCAGTGTCGATGCCAGTGTTGAGTCCCTGCTGCAGATCATGCGGAGTAAGGACAAAGCGGCATTGGACAACTACGTTTACACAACGCTCTATCCGGCCTTTGACCCCCTGACGGCGACCTTGTCTGAACTCTCGGTGCTTCAGACCCGGGTCGCCAAAGAAGAATACGTCCAAGCTCAAAAAGCCAAGGTTAACTCTTTAACCCTGATGGGGATTATGGCCCTGATTGCCGTGGGCAATATGATCCTTGCCGCCCGGCTGATCACCCGCAAGGTCTGCTATCGCATCAACTATCTGACCCACCAGATGAGCCGCCTGGCCAAGGGCGAGATGGATGTGGATGTCACCACCACGGCAGGCAAGGATGAAATCGGATCCATGACCCGCGCCTTCGTGGTGTTCCGCGACAATGCTTTGGAACGCGAACGCCTAGCTGAGCTGGAGCGTCAAGAGAATGAACGCAAGATGCGCCGGGCCACTCTGCTTGACGGGCTGATTGCCAGCTTCGAGAATGAGACCACCGAGATCGTTAAGGGTGTGGCTGCGACGGCGACGGAATTCGAGGCGACCGCCGGAGAGCTGGCGATTACGGCCAGTTCGGGTGCCGAACGCGCTGCGGGGGTTGCCGCCGCCTCTGAGGAAACGGCCACAGCGGTTGCGACGATTGCCGCAGCCTCAGAAGAAATGCTGACTTCAATTCGTGAAGTGACGCATCAGGCGGGCATTTCGCAACATGCCGCCGAAGAGGTGGATGGCGAGGCCAATGCCACCGATGCCACGGTGGCTGAACTGGTCCAGGCCACCAGCAAGATCGCCGAGATTGTCCAGCTGATCGCCCACGTGGCCAGCCAGACTAATCTGTTGGCGCTCAATGCCACCATCGAAGCGGCCCGCGCCGGAGAGGCAGGCAAGGGCTTTGCGGTGGTCGCGAGCGAAGTCAAGGCCCTCGCTTCCCAGACCGGCAGCGCCACCGACGAGATCCACAAACAGATCTCGGCGATCCAGGACGTGTCTAAAGAGGCGGCCGACGCGCTCAAACGGATTACAGGTGCCATCGGAAAACTCAGGACCCTTTCGCAATCGGTGGCGGAATCCCTGCGCGATCAAGACTCGGCCACACACGAAATCGCGGCCAATATCGCGGCGGCGGCGGAAAGCACCCAGTGCCTGAGCAGCAACCTGACGGAAGTCACCAATATGTCCCAGGTCACGGGTGCGGCGGCTGCCCAGCTCCGCTCCGGGGCCCAGGAGCTGTCAACCCAGTCGGAAAAGCTGAAATACCACGTCCAGAAGTTCATAGACGACGTTCGGGCCGCCTAAGGCGAACTCCGATAATCACGCGTCAGGAAGCCGCCCGGTCATGGCTGGGCGGCTTCGTCTTGCCGGGGGGACTGGCTTAAGGTACGGTTAACCCAAGATACGCACCGTTTCAGGGGGATAAAATGGTACGTTTAGTTTTGGGGGTTCTGCTGGCCTTGCTGGTTGGAGCCATGATCGGGTTTCTGATTTCGCCGGTCTGGGCCTTTTATGGCCTGCGCTCTGCTGCGGCGGCCCAAGATGTCAAAAGCCTGTCGGAGCTAGTGGCGTTTGATGATCTGCGCGACAGCCTGAAATCCCAGATGACGCC
>DAITMY010000208.1:0-4411 GCA_036834925.1 Asticcacaulis sp. | reverse complement strand
GCCGTCACCGGCACCCTGATCGAAACCCGTAAGGGTGAGAAGGTGAAGATCTTTAAAAAGATCCGCCGTCAGGGCTATCGCCGCACCCGCGGTCACCGTCAGATCGAGTCGGTGATCCGTGTCACCGCCGTGAACGGCGCTGGCAAGTCGTCGGTGTGGGAGGGCACAGTGGACCTGACCCCGAAGGCCGTTCTGGACGCTCGCGCACGTGGCTTGGCCCCGCGCATCGAGGCCCCGGTCGTGACCGACGAGGCTCCGGCTGCAGACGCTCCGGCCAAGAAAAAGGCCGCCCCGAAAAAAGCTAAGGCTGAAACCGCCCCCGAGGCGGGTTCGGAAGCCTGAGTGACAGACCCGAAGGAGTTCGACTATGGCACATAAGAAATCCGGCGGCTCGTCGCGTAACGGCCGCGACTCAGAATCGAAGCGCCTTGGCGTAAAGAAGTATGGCGGTGAGCGCGTGCTGGCCGGCAACATCATCGTGCGTCAGCGCGGCACCAAATTCTATCCGGGTGACAACGTTGGCCTCGGCCGCGATCACACCCTGTTTGCCCTAACCGAAGGTCAGGTGAAGTTCGTCACGAAACGCGAGAACAAGTGTTTCGTCACGGTCGTCCCGGCCATGGCGGCCGCAGCAGAATAAGGCGCGATCTTGGTACCTTTGTTTCCGGATCGCGCACCCAGCGCGAGGTGATCCGGACCAAGACGACATCCGATACGGGGAGTCCGGGGCACCGGGCTCCCCGTTCGCGTTTCCCAAGCCCAACGGCCCAAGGGAACCGACCGGGACGCTCACTCTGACCCTCGTGGTCACAGGACTTTGAAGTCGGATACGGTTTCGTGAGAAACGGCATCACAGAGTTGCCGCCTTTGCTCGCTAAACCCGGCTTTATCCCCACGGAGTAACGCCAGCCCCAAAGGAGGGTGTCATGTGCGTCCTGGAATTAACGCCGGTGCTTGAATCCCGGCGGCTCATCTTGCGGTCGCCTGAGGCCATAGACCAAGCTACCTTGGTCAAGCAGGCCGTGTTCGCAGACCAAGCTCAGGCCAAGGCCTTTGTTGTCTCAGCCCTAGCGGCGGATCCGGCAGAGCAAATGACGTTTGTTGTCCTGATGGACAGCGGGATGAAAAGTGGTGGGATACCCATAGGCTGGCTAAGACTGGATGCCCGCACGAATCCGAAGATCCCGAGGGCCACACTGTTGATCGCCCCGACGTTTCGCAACCGGGGCTTTGGGACCGAAGCCCTGACCTGTGCCCTTAATTGGGTGCGTACCCGCTGGCGCAAGCGGGCGGTTACGGCACGCCACGCCAAGGCGGATGCGGCGATGGCAACCATGCTAATCAACGCCGGGTTCCTCTATACTGGCTCGGTGCGCGCGCCGGTTCGGGAGCTGATCTGGCTGGCCTAGGCTCGGCGAACCGCCTCTCTTTGACTTTTTTTCAAACCGACCCACACGCGCCATCTTTCCGGTGGCGCGTGAATGGTTCACAAGAGTGCCATGAAGTTTCTCGACCAGTGCAAGATCTATATCCGCTCCGGTAACGGCGGCGGCGGGGCCGTGTCGTTCCGCCGGGAAAAGTTTATCCCCAACGGCGGCCCGGATGGCGGCGACGGCGGCAAGGGCGGCGACGTGTGGATTGAAGCCACCGAAGGCCTCAACACCCTGATCGACTATCGCTATCAACAGCACTTCAAGGCCCAGACCGGCGAACATGGCCGGGGCCGACAAATGCACGGGGCCAATTCTCCGGACATAGTCCTCAAGGTCCCGGTTGGCACCGAGGTCTATGAAGAAGACCGCGAGACCCTGATTGTCGATCTCGACACCCTGGGTAAGCGCTATCTGCTGGCCCGTGGCGGGAACGGCGGCTTTGGTAACACCCGCTTTAAAGGGCCAGTCAACCAGGCCCCGACCTTTGCCCTGCCCGGCCAGGAAGGAATTGAGCGCTGGATCTGGCTGCGGCTGAAACTGATCGCCGATGCCGGACTTTTGGGCCTGCCCAATGCCGGAAAGTCGACCTTCCTCGCAGCGTCGAGCGCCGCTCGGCCCAAGATCGCCGACTATCCCTTTACGACCCTTACCCCGAACCTGGGGGTGATCGATCTGTCGGCAGAGCAGCGTTTCGTGCTGGCCGATATTCCGGGTCTGATCGAAGGCGCATCAGAAGGCGCGGGTCTCGGCACCCGTTTCCTCGGTCACGTTGAGCGGACCAAGGTGTTGCTCCATCTGGTGGACGGCACCCAAGAGGATCCGGTCGGGGCCTATCACACCATTCGCACTGAATTGGCCAATTACGATGCCGAATTGGCGCAAAAGCCGGAATTAGTGGCCCTGAACAAGATCGATGCCCTCGATGAGGAAACCCGCGACCGGGTTCAGGCCGAGCTAGCCGAAGCCTGTGGCCAGACCCCATTCCTGATTTCCGGTGTGTCCGGCGAAGGCGTGCGGACCCTGCTGCTCGCAGCTTGGACCAAGATCAGCGAGGGCTGGCAGGCCGACAAAGAGGCAGCCATCCGCGCCGCCGGTCACGATCCCGACGCCTGGCAGCCCTGATTGCCCATGTGGCGCGCCGGACAGGCTCCCTGCTCCCCCACACTGGCCCGGCCCGGCGCAATCCGGCCCGGCTTCAGTTTATCGTCGGGTATGCGCGTGGGTCTGTTTGGCGGCTCCTTTAATCCGGCTCACGCCGGCCATCGGTATGTGGCCGACACGGCCCGCAAGCACCTTGGCCTCGATTGCGTTCTATGGCTGGTCTCCCCGCAAAATCCGCTGAAAGACCGGGCAGGCATGGCCCCCTTACCCGAGCGCTTGGCCAGCGCCCGCGCCTTGGCGCATAGGGACGACATCGTCACGGATTTTGAGACCCGGATCCGCGCCACCTATACGCTCGACACCCTCCGGGCGCTAAAGGGCCGCTTTCCCGGGGTTAAGTTTGTCTGGCTGATGGGAGCGGATAACCTCGCCCAGTTCCACCGTTGGCGCGGCTGGCTCCAGATCGCCCGACTGGTGCCCATGGCCGTGATTGCCCGCCCCGGCGCCCTGATCCGCAGCCGCCTCGCGCCTGCCGCCAAACGCTTTGCCCCCTATCGGCACAGCTCACGTAAAGCTCATATCCTCGCCGATCTGCCGGCTCCAGCGTGGACCTATCTACATGTCCCGCTCAATACCCTGTCTTCGACCGCCATCCGACAGGGCCGGAATCCGACCGAGATCATCAGGGACAAGCTCTAAGAGGGTAAACGCTTGAACAGCGCGTGACCTAGGCATCAGTCTGTGCTAAGTTTCTCTGATCGTGTGGCCAACAAGGAGCCCTTACACTGTCCGCCTTAAACGCGCCTGATGCGCCGCCGGAGCCCGCCTTTGACGGCGCGACCGGCACCGACCCGCTCTCTACGCCCGCTTCCGGGAACGCCTTTGAAGATGACGGGACGCTCGAATCCCTGATCCTGCGCCGCCTTGATGATGACAAGGCCCAGGACATCATCTCCATTGACCTGCGGGGCAAGTCCTCGGTCGCCGATACCCTGATCATCGCTTCAGGTCGCTCCAACCGTCACGTTGGCGCCTTGTCGGACCACGTGCTGCGCGCGCTCAAAGATGCCGGCCTAGGCAAGGCCCGGGTCGAGGGGCTTCCGGCCTGTGACTGGGTTCTGATCGATGCCGGCGACGTGGTGGTCCACCTGTTCCGTCCCGAAGTGCGCAGCTTCTATAACATCGAAAAGATCTGGTCGGTCGACTCGGCGCACACCCGCGCGAATTGATCCGCATCGAGCATGCGCATTCAGCTTGCGACGATTGGCCGCCTTAGCCCATCGCCAGAAACCGACCTGACCCGCGACTATGTCCGGCGCGCCACCCTATCGGGTCGGCCGCTGGGCTTGGGTCCCGTTGAAATCCTTGAAGTCGATCCGCGAAAAAGCGGCAAAGCTCCCGAAGCCGAGGCCCTGCGCGAGGCACTCGGAGACGGCGTCTGCGTCATGGCCTGTGACGAACGCGGCAAGACCTTTACCTCGCGGGCCTTTGCCAGCCAGATCGAGAAATTGCGCGACCAAGGCGAACGCCGCCTCGCCTTTGTTATTGGCGGTGCTGACGGTCTTGATCCGGCCTTTGTCGCCGAGGCGCGCCTGACCCTTGCCTTTGGCCCCCAGACTTGGCCCCACGCCCTCGCCCGTGTCATGCTGGCCGAGCAGGTCTATCGTGCGATCACGATCTTGGGTGGCTCGCCGTATCACCGCGATTAAGCCAAGGCCCCTCTAGGCAGAGGCCGCAGGTCGGCCTAGACTCGCGGATCATGGCTCGCTCCCTTCTTTTTTTTGTCAGCCCTCTTTGCGCACGCGGCCTTAGCCTTGCCTTGATCTTTAGTCTGTGTGGCGTGCCGGGCCGCGCGGCCCCACCGCCCTCCCCCCAGG
>DAITMY010000207.1:0-4434 GCA_036834925.1 Asticcacaulis sp. | reverse complement strand
AGGATTGAACTCTCGACCTCTCCCTTACCAAGGGAGTGCTCTACCACTGAGCTACGGCAGCGAACCAGTCTGGCGGGCGTGTCAGCCCGAGGCGTGGGGCTATAGCGAAACTCGTCGGACAGTCCAAGCAAAAAATGCAGCCATCTTGACCATTTTCAAAAAAACAGGGATCGGAGGCCTATGACGCAAACGAACTCAGATCAACCTGACGAAACGCAGGGCCCCGAGGCCTCCGAAGAGGCCAAGCCCCCCAAAAAGCCCCCGACCCGGAGCGCGGACCGCGAAACGGCCCTGGCTCAGGCCTTGCGCCAGAACCTGCGGCGGCGAAAAGAGACGGACTGAGCCTTTCATCATATAAAACTGTTTGGGGCCTGCCGCACCGCTTGCACCTGCGTGCGCGTGTTGTAGAAGCGAAGAGACAACAGGCCGCCCGCCTCTGGGATGAGGTGAGACGCGGCGCAGGAGTATCATGGATCGTATCGCCATCGTCGGCGGCGCGCGCCTGAACGGGGAAATCCCGATCAGCGGAGCCAAGAATTCAGCACTTAAGCTCATGGCCGCCAGCCTGCTCAGCCCTGAGCCGCTGCGTTTGACCAATATGCCGCGTCTGGCGGATACCCGTTTTCTGGGCAAGCTGCTGAGCCGCCTCGGGGTTGAGGTCACGGAACAGGACGGTCCAGATGGCGCAGAAACGGTTCTGAATGCCGCCGAGATCGTCAGTGCCTTTGCCCCTTATGATCTGGTCCGTCAGATGCGCGCCTCGTTTAATGTATTGGGACCGCTGTTGGCGCGGACCGGACACGCCAAGGTCTCGCTTCCGGGCGGGTGCACGATTGGGGCCCGTCCAGTTGACCTGCACCTCAAGGCGCTTGAAGCCCTCGGCGCGCGGATCGATCTGCATGATGGATATGTCTATGCGCAAGCGCCGCGCGGCTTGACCGGGGCTGAGATTACGTTCCCGTTTGTCTCGGTTGGCGCGACGGAACATGCCCTACTGGCGGCTGTGCTCGCCTCAGGTGAGACTGTCCTGAATAATGCCGCCTGTGAGCCGGAGATTGCCGATCTGGCCGGATGCCTCGAAGCCATGGGAGCCAAGATCAGCGGGGCAGGGACGCCGCAGATCCGCATTCAGGGGGTTTCTCAACTGCATGGCGCGACATGGCCCGTCATCGCGGACCGGATCGAGACCGGCACCTATGCCATGGCGGTGGTCATGGCGGGCGGCTGTGTGCGGCTGACTCGGACCCGATCGGATTTCGTTCAGGATCTGTTGGACAA
The DNA here is from genome assembly GCA_036834925.1 of Asticcacaulis sp. Taxonomy (GTDB): domain Bacteria; phylum Pseudomonadota; class Alphaproteobacteria; order Caulobacterales; family Caulobacteraceae; genus Asticcacaulis. The sequence goes on along the minus strand of DAITMY010000207.1, from coordinate 3,156 downwards.
GCTCACCGAAGCCGGGGCCGTGATCACGCCGTTCGAGGGGGGCTTTGAAGTGCGGCGCGACATCGAACGGCTCAAGCCGGTTGATGTGACGACAGAGGTCTATCCCGGCTTCGCCACGGACCTTCAGGCGCAGTTCATGGCGCTGATGACCCTGGCCGATGGCGAATCGGTGATCAAGGAAACGATCTTCGAGAACCGTTTCATGCACGTGCCGGAACTGGGCCGTTTGGGGGCGGAAATCACGGTGTCCGGCGGCGAGGCCCGTGTCCGCGGGGTTGAAACGCTGCACGGCGCCCAGGTCATGGCCACGGATCTGCGGGCGTCTGTGTCGTTGGTCATCGCGGGTCTGGCGGCGAAAGGCGAGACCATCGTCAACCGGGTTTATCACCTTGACCGTGGCTTTGAGCGCCTAGAGGACAAGCTGAGCGCTTGTGGCGCAAAGATCCGCCGGATCAAAGGGGGCGGCGAGGACGACGCGTGAGCGCTATCGATACATCTTGGGCTTCGTCCAGCGGTCTAAAACTTCTGGCCCAGTCTGCGGAGGACTTGAGCATCATCTCTGCCGCCTTGCAGGATAGTGTGCTGCGGCTTGGGGACATCCAATATGACGCCTCGCGCCGGAACCTCACGATAGCGCTCAATCGTTATTGTTGGGAAGCCCCGCAGGCAAAGGCGTCGGGCTGGTGGCCCTTTCAGCCTAAGCCGCGCGGTTTGCGGGTACGCAGTGCGATCCAGTTTGGTGATGTTCGCAAGGTCGAGCGACGCAATCTAAAGGCCGGAGAGCCGGATGCGATTGTCAGTCTGCTGGACCTGGCCTTTACGCCCACTGACGCCTCAGGATCTGACGGGGATCCCGTCACGTCAGGAACCCTGCTCCTTCGATTTGCGGGAAAGGCTGATCTGAGGCTGACCATGGACTGTATCGATGTTATCCTAGCCGACGTGTCGGCCCCATGGGCGGCATCCAGGGTGCCTGACCATCGCATCTGAGTCAGGTACAGGGCCCATTCAGCCTTAGCCGGAGAGAGATAACAGATGACGGCGGATTCGGCATTGCCCTCCGGTTCCACAGCGGACGTTGGGTTTGAGGCCCAGGACAGGATTAGCCGGATCGACATTGATCCCCTCAGTCTGGCGAGTAGTTCCGCTGAGGTGGAACATGAGCGACAAGTGGCGATTTTTGATCTGATCGAGAAAAACGCCTTTCAGCCTGCAAAGGGCAGGGGCGGACCCTATGCCTTACGGCTTGCGCTTGAGGAAAACCGGCTAATCTTTGACATCACCGGGCCCGCCTTTAATCAGGCGGTGATTCTGTCCTTAGCGCCGTTTCGTAGTGTCTCGCGCGACTATGGCCTGATCTGTGCCAGCTATTACGACGCCTTGCGCAACGCCACGCCGGGACAGATCGAAGCCATTGATATGGGGCGGCGCGGTCTGCACAATGATGGCGCAGACCTTGTCCAGCAACGCCTAGAGGGCAAGGTCCGTATGGACCGTGAAACCGCGCGTCGGCTGTTCACCCTGATCCACGCCTTACATCAGCGGGGGTGACGGGGTTTTTCCCGCGAGCCCTCGCTTTCTGTGGGCTTTTCTGGCATAGGACAACCCGGTCCGGCCCGCAGCAATCCAAGCGCGGGTCTTTCCCCCGTTTATGATCCCCTGTTTTCTGTGGCCGGTAAAGGTTCGGAACGGGGACGCGTCATCCGACGCAAACCGTGACATCCGTCGGCCCTCAGGGCCGATAAGCGAGAGGCCGAATGGCAAAAGAAGAATTGTTGGAGTTTCCGGGCGTCGTCGTGGAATTGCTTCCGAACGCCACTTTCCGGGTTAAGCTGGAAAATGATCACGAGATCATTGCCCATACGGCGGGCAAAATGCGCAAGAACCGCATTCGTGTGCTGGCTGGGGACAAGATCCTGGTCGAAATGACCCCCTATGATCTGACCAAGGGCCGGATCACCTATCGCTTTAAGTAAGCGTCTGTCTGCCGGTGGCCGGTCAAGACCTGATGTCCAATCCGACAATGCTCATTTTGGCCAGCCAGAGCCCAAGGCGACTGGCCTTGCTTGCGCAGATTGGCATCACGCCAGATCAGGTGCTGGCGGCGGATCTGGATGAAACGCCCCTCAAGGGTGAAACACCCCGAATGCTGGCCGAACGGCTGGCTCTGGACAAGGCGCGGGCTGTGGCGTCCACCAAAGCGGGGGGCGGGGCCTATGTCCTGGCCGCCGATACGGTCGTGGCGGTTGGCCTCAGGATCCTGCCCAAGGCTGAAACCCGGTCTGAAGCGGAAGCCTGCCTTGATCTGATCAGCGGGCGAAATCACAAGGTCATCACGGGTGTGGCCGTCGTCGCGCCAGATGGTCGCCACGCTGTGCGGCGGGTCGAAACCCGCGTGAGTGTCAAACGCCTGAGCGCCGAAGAGCGGCAGGCTTACCTTGAGAGCGGCGAGTGGAGTGGAAAGGCCGGGGGCTATGGCATCCAGGGCCGCGCCGGAGCGTTCGTAATTGATATTGTCGGCAGCTATCCGGCGGTGGTCGGCTTGCCCCTTTATGAAACCCTGTGTCTGCTCGAAGGGCTGGGATGGCGGCGCTGAGCCCCCGGTCCGGGCATCGCCTTTACCGTCACCGCTTTTTGTCGGAGACGATCGAGGTTGTTTGTGAGTCAGGACAGGTTATCGACCTGAGGGTCTGGGACGACAGTGATCCCCAGACTTGGCAGGCCGGGACCCGGGTGGAGGCCCGATACGCCGGACGCAATGTTGGCGCAGCCCAAGATTTTGCCGACCTCGACACGGGCGAAACGGTGGTTATCAGCGGACTTAAGGATCCCAGACCGCCTGTCGGAGAGCGCCTCAGCGTCATTGTCAAATCGCCGCCCCGGGGCGACAAGCGCGCGGTGATGCGGCTCGCCTCTGACTCCCCGTCCATCCCCGTTTCAGAGGAAGCCGCTGAGCGCGTCTCGGGGCCAGAAGCAGAAGCCGTTGCCCGGGACACCATCGACTGGGCCTTGGCCACGCAATACCCGTTGGCGGGCGGGGGTGTTTTATCGATTGAGCCAACCCGTGCGCTCGTCGCCGTGGATGTGGATGGCGGTAGCGATGCCGGGATTGGTGCAGACTTTCGCCGCCGGGTGCGACGGATTAACGAGGCGGCC
>DAITMY010000206.1:0-4468 GCA_036834925.1 Asticcacaulis sp. | reverse complement strand
GTTCCAGATGGGCCAGCAAGATCTCGCGCGTGTGCGACTTTGCGGCCTCTGCCTGGGCACGCAATTTCCCCCGCAGGGTCTCGAGCGCGACGTGGAATGTGGCCGCTTCTTTATCAATCCCCTGACCTTGTAGAGGCAGATCAAAAGCCTGCTGGGACAAACGCCGGACGTTGCCGATGGCAAGCCCCGTCGAGGCGCAGACCCCGGTCAAGGTGCGCCCGTCCCAGCCCGCCAGCGGGTCAGGTTCCGCGACGCTCGCAGACAGCACCACGGGAGCCACAGACGCCCCATGACCCGCCCCTTCATCCGCATTGATGGCCATAAGCTCGGCTACAAGGGCGGCCAGAGCAGCATCCGCCCCGTCGCCCTCTGCGCGCAGTGTAAGCGATGTTCCAGCCTTGAGACCGAGGGTCATCAGGGCCGACGGGCTTCGGGCATCAGCCATTTGCGTGACCGTGCCGAGGGTCAGGCGCGCACTCTGGGCACGGGCAACCTTGGCCAGACGCGCCGAGGGCCGGGCATGCAGACCGTGGGCCGCCTCGAGCACCACAGTCGCCTCAGCAACGGGTCCGCCCGTTACAGTGGGGGCGCTGCCCTCTTGGGCCACCGATTCCAAACGCATGAGCGGCATGCCGACCTCCGCCACCCGGTCAAGATGACGGGTGGTGACGCGGAACGCTTCGGTATTGATCACCAGCACCGGCGTGATCAGACTCTTAGCCCGTTCGGCCAGTATCGTCAGATCAAACCGGATCAAGGGTGTCCCAGCCGCTACCGTATCGCCGACACAGACGAGGGTTTCCAGACCCGCTCCGCCGAGACCCACGGTTTCCAGCCCAACGTGGATCAGGATGACCGCCCCTTCGGGCGTGCGCAAGGTGATGGCATGTTTGGTGGCCGCAATCGACACCACGCTCGCCGCGCAAGGTGCATGAACCGTATCCCCTAAGGGATCAATCGCCACCCCATCCCCGGCGATCAAATCGGCAAACACCGCATCCGGCGTTTCCGCCAAAGGCGACACCCAGCCCCGAAGGGGGGAGACAAGTTCAATTTCGCTCACGCAGCACCTCAACGCGTTGTCCCGGAACCGCGACCGTATGGGCCGCTAGGGATCCTAGGCTTAGTCCGTTCGGGCGAACCGGATCGATCGCCCGTAGTCCCCCCAAACCCAATCAGGGCCGTTCCGACGGAACGAGCGTCATCCGGGTTAGTCCCCACATCGGCTCCACACCCTTGGCCGTATAGGTTACACACAGATCCACAGACCGCCGGTCCGCAGGCAGCGCGTCTGTCCGCAAAGGCGCCGACAGGGTCACCGGCACCGTCACGCCCACGGCCGGCTTCAGCGGGGCCACGGCCACCACCTGACCGTCGCAGCCTCCGGCGCGCACCTCAACCTCGCCCTCGGGCGTTGCGGGCTTGCGGAAGGTGATCTTGTTTTTATCGTCACCGATCTGGAAGTTAAACGGCATCTGGGTGACGGTCACATCGACGGTCCCGATACCGCGCAGATCTGCCGCCTGCCAGATCCAGCACGGATTCATGATGTCGATCAGGCTGATCGCACGCGGCCCGGTCGCGGGGCTGTCATCTTCGAGCGCAATGGCCAGATTGGCCGTGCAGGTGGCCAGTTCACGGCTCCCCCGCGTGCGTAGCGCCTCCGGAGTCAGGGCATGGGTCAAGGCCGAGGAGAGCGGTTTGTCATTAAAGAACGCAACCGCCTTGACGGTCTTGGGCAGACTGGTGCGGAACGGCCCCTGATAGAGCGGGCTTTGTGCCGTTGGCTCGGTCCCATCCAGGGTGTAACGGATGTCACCGATCGGAACCTGCGTCTTCAGGCGCACATCCGCCTGGCCGGCGATGATGTCGGCATGGATCTCCGCGTCTACCAGGAACGCGGTTTCCGATGGCGTGATACCCAACATACGATAGCGCGGCATCTGGACGGCCATCCGACGCGAAAACGCGGTGAAATTGTGATGCTCCGGCTGTGACCAGCCCAGTTCCGCCAGAGCCGACGCCCGCGGGAACGCCATTTTGCGGAAGTTCTCTTCGAGCCGCATGTGCTCAGTCCACAGATTGGCCTGAACCCCAAGAATATGTTTCAGTTGGTTCGCCGTCAGGCTGTCAGGCGTGACATCAAAATCATAGACGCGTTGCAGGGTCACGAGCTCTTTGCGGCCCGGCGGTTCGCGCTCGGACAGGCCCTGGCGGTTGTCGAAATAGAGGGTCGGGTGCGGGGTCAGGACAGCGTCGTGCCCCATTTGGGCTGCGGCCACGGCGCCAGCGATCCCGCGCCAGGACATGACCGTCGCATTGGGGGCGAGACCGCCCTCAAGGATCTCATCCCAGCCAATCAGCTTGCGGCCCTTGGCATTCAGATGCTTTTCGATGCGCTGGATGAAGTAGCTTTGCAGGGCATGCTCGTCCTTGATGCCCAGCTTCTTCATCTGACGCTGGATGCGCTTGGATTGCTTCCACTGGGTCTTGACCGCCTCGTCACCCCCCACGTGAATATACTCACTTGGGAACAGCGCCATGGTCTCGTCGAGGACGTCTTCAAGGAAGGCGAAGGTCGAGTCGTCGATATTGTAGATGTAGGGGAAGATACCCCAGTCCGATGAGGTCTCAGGGGCCGGTTTGGCCGATCCCAAGTGCGGATAGGCCACAACCGACGCATGGGCATGGCCCGGCATTTCGATTTCCGGCACGATCGTGATGTGTCGGGCGGCGGCATAGGCGACCAGATCCTTGACCTGCTCTTGAGTATAGTATCCGCCGTAAAGCTTGGGCTTGCCGGTTGCGGGATCGATCACGTCACGACCCTGCCCTTGCGGGACGCGCCAAGCGCCGACTTCGGTCAGACGCGGATATTTCTTGATCTCCAGACGCCAGCCTTGGTCATCGACAATATGCCAATGAAAGACATTGAGCTTGTGAAGGGCCATCACATCGATGACCTGTTTCAAGGTCTCGATCGATTGCATGTGACGGGCCGAATCGACCATCAAACCGCGCCAACCCAAGCGGGGCTGATCCTTGATCTCAATGGCGCGGATCGTCGCTGGTCCTTCGGTGCGCCCATCGGCGGTGGCCAGTTGCCACAGGGATCCCAGTCCATAGAAAAGGCCCGCAGAATCCGCCGCAGAAATCTGGATCCCGGCAGGGGTGACCTGAAGGCCATAGCCGCCCTTGAGTTTCGGATCGGGTGTCCCGGTGCGCACGAGCCGGATGGTTGCGGCTTCGCCCGCATCCACCACCGTGACCGACAGGTTGCGAGTGCGCTTCATCAGGTCGGCAAAATAGCGAGCTTGAGCCAAGGCCTCGGAATCAGAATGGGCGACCGCAACCCGCATCCCGTCGCTGAGTGTGATTTGGCCCTCAAGCACCGTCTGGCGCGCGGGCACGGGGACGATCAGCTCATCGGCCCGCAGTGGGCTCAGAGAGGCCTGCGGCGCTGGTTCCGGGTTTGTTGCCGGGGCCTGCGTCTCTTGGCGTGTCGGCATCAGAAAACTGGAAAGACGCTTGAGCCAGCCCTGGTCTTGTTTCGGAGCTTGAGCGGGCGCCTCACTCTGTGACGCTGTTTGCGCAGAAGCCGTAGTGGTCGCGACCATCGGCGCTATAGACACAACAAGCGTGGCCACCGTGGCCAGTAAACCCGCGCGGCGCGCGCGCAGGACCGGGGTCGCCGTCAGAGACAGAGGCTGGAACATCGAACTCACCGCAGAAAACAGAAGGGGATAAAGGCTGAATAAAGCAGGCCGCATTGTCCAAGCACAATGGGCTCACCAAGCCAGAGCGACCAGAAAAAAGGGCGGAGCGGAAGACCGCTCCGCCTCAAAGTTTCCCAGTAGACTACTCAAGACTTGGGGACGGCACACGACAGATCCGAAAATCTGCCGTCAGAAATGGTGGCCGGACCGTCAACCCGGCCACCAAGCTTGGTCAGGGTGTCAGGAGTACACCCTGAACACCTGCCCGATTAGTAGGACAGGCGGACACCGAAGTAGTACTGACGACCATTGGCGTAGACGTTCGCTGGGCGAGACGTCTTGTTGTCGTAGTATTGGAACAAGGTCTCGTCCGTCAGGTTCACCGCTTCGAAGCTGACCGAGACATTGTCCGTAACATCGAGCGAGGCCGAAGCATCCAGCGACTTGACCGGATCCGACCACAGCTCACGACCGTTGACCGTTTCGATCATGTAGGCTGAACGGTAGTTGTACGAAAGACGCGCATTGAAGCGATCATTTTCGTAGAAGGCCGACAGGTTATAGGCGTTGCGCGAGTTACCCGGCATCGCTTTGCCGTCCGCCTTGGAGTCCGAATAGGTATAGTTGGCTTGGATGCCAAAACCATTCCAGATCGGTTGCTGATAGCCCAGCTCCAAACCGTGGTTCTGACCACCACCGCTGTTGTACGGGCGCGTGATGTTGAACAAGCAGCTGTACAGCTGGGGCTGACC
>DAITMY010000205.1:0-4487 GCA_036834925.1 Asticcacaulis sp. | reverse complement strand
ATCCCCGACGCGGCCCCAGCGCTTGCCGGTCGTGCCCCCGGTCGAGGTCCCCGCGGCAATATTGCCATTCTGATCGAGGGCTACCACGCCCACCGTACCGAATTTTCGCTCGTCCAGCGCCGCCATAGCGGGCTCAGCCATCAGACTCGCGGCCGGGGCACCCGCCGGACGCGGCGGCATGGGCAGGCCTTTTTCCTTCATCACCTCGGCAAGGCCCTTCCAGCGGCGCTCGGTAAAGAAGTAGCTGTTGGGCACTTGTTCGAGCTTGACCGAGGCGGCAAAGGCATCGGCATTTGACCCCATCAGCATCACATGCGGCGAGGCGTCGATCACCTTGCGCGCCGCTGAAATCGGATGGCGTGTGGTGGTCAGACCGGCCACAGCGCCGGCTTTACGCGTGGCCCCGTCCATGATGGCGGCATCCAGCTCGTTGCGCCCCTCGGCGGTAAAGACGGCCCCGCGCCCGGCATTGAACAGAGGGTCATCTTCCATCGCTTGAATCACGGTCTCGATGGCATCGAGTGCCGTGCCGCCCCGCTCCAGCACGGCAGCACCATCCTTGAGGCGGGCCGTCAAGGCCGCTTCATAAGCAGATCGGGTCTCAGCGGTCATCTGGTCGCGGTCCATCACCCCTGCGCCGCCGTGGATGACGATCGTCCAGCGCGGGGCCTTGCTTTGGGTCGGCTTGGTGGCTTGCGGCTGAGCGGCTTGGGCCACTCCGCTGATCAGCAGCGTCGCCGCTATCAATGGGGCTGCAAAGCGCGTGTGTTTCGCGATCATCGTTATCCTCCCGGTTTTGCCTGACTATTGCAGAGTTTGAGCCAGACGCCAGATGGAAAAGTGGCCGCCAGTTCCGGCAAACAAAAACGGGACCCCGTGCAACACAGGGTCCCGTCTGTTTGTTCGATTAGTCCGAATGATCAGGCTGGTTGAGCGGCCACATCCCCGTCCGCATCCGGCTTATCTTCACGGGTCGCATCCGGGGTCGAAACCACCGGGATGGACGCGCGGGTCACAGGCGGTGGGGTGGCGCTTCCATCATCATCGCGCTGGATTGGCTTGCCGTCGAGCAGATCCTTGATCTGGTCGCCCGATAGGGTTTCCAGCTCCAGCAAGGTCTTGGCCAGCAGATGCAGGCCCTCGATCTTCTCGGTCAGGATTGCCTTGGCCTTATCATAACCTTCCTGGACGAGGCGCTTGACCTCGCGGTCAATCACTTGCGCCGTCGCCTCGGAGATATTCTGGGTCCGGGCGACAGAATGGCCGAGGAACACCTCTTCCTGATTTTCCCCATAGGCCACCAGACCCAGCTCATCCGAATAGCCCCAACGCGTGACCATCGCCTTGGCCAGACGGGTCGCCTGCTGGATATCCGAGGACGCCCCCGAAGTGATCTTGTCCTTGCCGAAGATAATTTCTTCGGCCACGCGCCCGCCCATCATGATGGCCAGCATCGACGTCATCTGGGTGTAGTTCTGCGAATACCGATCCGCTTCGGGCAACTGCATCACCAGACCGAGCGCACGGCCACGGGGGATGATCGTGGCCTTGTGCACCGGATCGGCCGACGGAACCGACAGGGCGACGATGGCGTGACCGCCCTCGTGATAGGCCGTCAGCTTCTTTTCGTCCTCGCTCATGGCCATGGATTTGCGCTCTGCGCCCATCATGACCTTGTCCTTGGCGTCTTCGAAATCTTTCATCGAGACGAGGCGCTTGTCCTTGCGGGCCGCCATCAGCGCAGCTTCATTGACCAGATTGGCCAGATCCGCGCCGGAAAAGCCCGGCGTGCCACGCGCGATGGTCTTGACATCCACATCAGCGGCAAGGGGCACATGCTTCATGTGCACGCGCAAAATCCGCTCGCGCCCGGCCAGATCCGGGTTCGGGACCACCACCTGGCGGTCAAATCGGCCCGGACGCAGAAGGGCAGGATCCAGCACGTCCGGGCGGTTGGTGGCCGCGATCAGGATGATCCCTTCATTGGCCTCGAAGCCGTCCATCTCGACCAGCAGTTGGTTGAGAGTCTGTTCGCGCTCGTCATTGCCGCCGCCAAGGCCCGCGCCCCGGTGACGCCCCACGGCGTCGATTTCATCGATAAAGATAATGCACGGCGCGTTCTTCTTGGCCTGTTCGAACATGTCGCGCACGCGGCTGGCCCCGACGCCGACGAACATCTCCACAAAGTCCGAGCCCGAGATCGAGAAGAACGGCACACCCGCTTCACCCGCGACCGCGCGGGCCAGCAGGGTCTTACCGGTACCCGGAGGGCCAACCAGCAGCGCCCCCTTGGGGATCTTGCCCCCGAGGCGCTGGAACTTGGCCGGATCCTTGAGGAAGTCGACGACTTCGCGCAGCTCGTCCTTGGCTTCATCAACCCCGGCCACATCGTCAAAGGTCACACGGTTTTTGTGTTCCGTCAGCAGGCGCGCCTTGGACTTACCAAAGCCCATGGCCCCACGCCCGCCGCCTTGCATCTGGCGGAAGAAGAAGATCCACACCGCGATCAACAACAGAATCGGCAACAGACCCGACAGAATACTGACCAGCAAAGAGGTCTGAGCGGTCTGGTACTTATCCCGCACGCCATTTTGACGCATGGTCGACAGGAGCTCTTCCTGAGACATCGGGGTGATGGTGTAGAAGGTTTTGTCCTTTTCCTTCCAAGTCACCTTGTCCCGGTGGATGGTCACCTCAGTGCCCTTCAGCTCGCCCGCCTTGATCTTATCCAGAAGCTGCGAGTAATTGACCTCTTTCGGGCCGGTCGACGTCATGTCCTTATTGAACAGGCTCAGTCCGAGCACGATCGCCATAAGGACGCCCGCGATGACAAAGAGGGACCTGAAATTCATACCAACCTCTACCTTAGAAGCCCTGTGGCTCCGGCGTGAACCCCGCGTCTTACGGGATAAACACTTTTGAATGTCTAACATGGCCGCGCGCGGGCAAAAAAACCACCCATTGCAGCCGTCTTCACCTACATAATCAGCGTGTCAGGGTTTTGCCATGGCGGAAACGACGCTAATCCGTGTTCGGATGCCACAAGTCCCGTTCGCGGCGGATCCCGCCCAAAGCGAAGCGTAGCCGCATCCCCCCTAAAAACTGGACATCCGGCAGATATGCGCCATCGCCAGTGTCCGGCAAACACACCGGCAAACCCTGGCGAGCCATGGGTGTGAGCGCGCGGAGACGGGCCTGATCGGAGGGGCCCAAAGCCTTTAGATGCCCAACGGCGGGGACCAGCGTACCGGCACCTAGGACACTCACTTGAAATCGGCTATCCCAAATGACCGTTTCACCCGCTCCAACCCCCAGAGGCAAGGGACGGGTCCGACCCCATTCCCGGCAGAGCGTAAGCGTCTCGGGCGTCACGCGAACCTGCGTACCGCCGAGGGTCCGCACAGCCTCGGACCCCGTGGATTGCAAGAGCTGCAAAATCGGCATCAGCCCCTCTAGGCGGGGGGGCTTGGACTGACCGGCTGCACACAAGACCATGGCGGATAAGGCGCGCAAGGCGGCCCCTGTGCCAAGGGCGGCCACAAGATCGGCCATATGGGTTCGACGGAGCGTCATGGTCCCAGCGGCATCGACTATGACGGCCTCCAACCAGGTTGACAGATCTTGGTCGGAAAGTGTTGGGTCGGGGATGAGGTCCGCAACCGACCTTAGAGCCTGTCGCGCCCGAACGCGTGCAAAGGCCGGATTGGCATTGGCCGGGTCCTCGATCCAGCTCAGCCCCTGTGACCGGAGCCAGTCTCTGAGTGTTTCGCGTCGAAGCGTTAGCATCGGGCGGCACAGCATCAGCCCTCGCCCCTCCGGCCAAACCGGCACCGGTCGCCAAGGGTAAAGCTGCCCCAGCCCGGGCGTATCCGTGGCGCGCATTCGGGCATTTTCAAGCGAATCATCCAGTGTATGGCCGACCATCAGGACCCGCGCCCCCACAGTCCGAGCCGCCTGACTCAACAATCCATAGCGCGCTGCCCGCGCCGCCGCTTGCAACCCGCGAGACGGCTTGTCGGGATCTGTCCAGGCCAAACCCTGCCAAGGGATACCGGCGGCTTCGGCCATGTCGGCAGCGCGTTGCGTCCATAGCGCACTGTCTGGATTGAGCCGGTGATCGACTGTCAAGGCGACGAGTGACCGCCCCCGAGACCACGCCCAAAGCACTGCCAACCGAAGCAAAGCATGGGAATCGCTGCCGCCAGACAAGGCCACAGCGATTGGCCACTCTATCGGACCATCGCAATAGTGATCGAGTTGCTCGGCAACCGTTAGGACCGGATCCGTCAGGGACGTCTTAGCCACATTTAGCGGCGGTACGGGCCTGATTGGCCCGGGCCTTGATCGCGGCAGAGGCGCTTGCGGCATAACGCTTATCGAATTCGCTCAGCGCCGCACAGGTTTCCTTAGTGCGTCCAAGGCCACGCAAGGAAACGGCCAATTTGGCGGTCGCATCCGGAGCCCATTGGGTTTTGGGCCATCCACGC
>DAITMY010000204.1:0-4498 GCA_036834925.1 Asticcacaulis sp. | reverse complement strand
CGGTTATATGATCCGAACCCGGATAAATAATTGCATTTTTGAGAATATGTGAGATTATATCCATGACGCGCTGACGACTGAGAGGGTGAGACCCCCTGCGAGCCGCGACGCGTCTCTTTCTCCACCGGTAACCATGGAAAGGGAGACGCCGATGAAAGATGCTGACCGTACACTGAACCATGCCATGATGTCCTTTGCCCTGATGGGCGGGCTCTTGGTCACCCCTAAACCCCATGCTCCGCATGTGCAAAGTCGTCCGCAGGACTACAAGCCCCTGTCTGGGAAATAGTATCCGACTTGCGAGCCTGTTTGTGCCCGCCTGGTCTGTTCCGATCAGGCGGGTTTTTTGTGTCCCCTGATTTTGTTTGACGGGGCTTTTGTTTGAGGGGGCTTTGTCTTGTCAGGGTGCCCGGATCGACTTAGCAAAGCGTGGGTCTCAGACGGTACGCAGGCAAAAAGGGTGTCCGGGATGGCATTTCTCTCACAAAGGCGCGACGGCTCGGTTCTGGTGGTGACCATGAACTGCCCGGACCAACTCAATGCCTTGCCGGAGCCCGAAGACGGGGCCGCGTTTGCCGCTTTGGCTGAGCAAGTGCAGGACGATGAAACCCTTCGCTGCGTCGTGCTGACCGGGGCCGGACGGGCATTTTCGGCCGGGGGCAATGTGCGGGCGATGCAGGCCCACAGCGGCCTGTTTGAGGGCGACGGCCTAACCCTGCGCAACAAGTACCGCCAAATCGTGCACCGGATCATGAAGGCGGTATACGGTCTTGAGGTCCCGGTGATCGCCGCGGTCAATGGCCCGGCGGTCGGGCTTGGGTGTGATCTGGCCTGTTTGGCGGATCTGCGGGTCGCCGGGCAGAGCGCGCGCTTTGGCGTGACCTTCCTGCGGATCGGTCTGATCCCTGGGGATGGCGGGGCTTGGTCTTTGCCGCGCAGTATCAGCTATGCGCGGGCCGCTGAGCTCTTGTTTACGGGCAAGCTGATCGATGCTCAAACAGCCCTCGATTGGGGGCTGGTCAACCAAGTTGTGAGCGATGCACAGTTGATGGATGAGGCCATGGCCTTGGCCCAGACGATTGCCGCGCAACCGGGGCGGATCTTGCGTCTGACCAAATCGCTGTTGCGTCAGGGGCGGGAAAGTTCGTTTGAGGCGGTGATGGAGATGTCGGCTGCCCTTCAGGCCCTGGCCCATCAGGATTCGGACCACGCGGAGGGGATCAACGCCTTTCTGGAACGCCGGGACCCGGTATTCCGATAATAGGCGCAATGAAAAAGGCCCTGCCGGAGCAGGGCCTTTTGACGTCTAAACGAGCCGTTTTGAGGGATCTGGTCGTTCCGACATTAAAGACGTGATCAGTTGGCTGCCAGCTTGACACCGGCCTTGGCTTCGGCGGCGGCAATCGACGGGCTGGTCTTGAGGATTTTGACATCGCCTGCGCCGCTGCTGCTCAGCTTAGCGCGCGCAGAGACCCAATACAGGCCATCAGCGCCGATGAAGTTGTACTTGTAAGTGATGTCGAAGTTTCCGGCGCGCACGTCGCAGGATTCGATGTTGACCATCTGCTTGCCAGTGACGCTGACCACTTTGCTGACGGCGGCGCGGGTTGCGGTGGCTGCCAGTTTACCGGCTTCGCCCTCTTCTTCCGGGCTGCAGGCTCCGGCGTGGGCCGCGGTGGCCAGAAGGGTCGTGGCAGCAAAAGCAGCGAGGAAGCTAAACGTTTTCATGTTGTCCCAACTCCTAATTCTTCAGGATTGAGAACACTGTAACCTGTATTCGATAACTTGAGGTTAAGCTGAACTGTAAATTATCCGTATCAAGATTAAGATGAGGAGGCCGGACTTGCACGCTGTGGTTTGTCCGGCCCAAGCTTGACGACGCCTTGGTTAGTTTGACGAGATCTTGACCCCTGTCTTGGCTTCTGCGGCCGCAACGGTCGGGCTGGTTTTAGTGATTTTTACGTTAGGGTTGCTGCCGCCAGCGCCAAATTTGGTTTGAGCGGTGACCCAATACAGTCCATCCGCACCCAGTACATTGTATTTGATATCAACCGTAAAGGCTCCGCCACGGACTTCACAGGCTGACACGTTGATCATTTGCTTGCCTTCAGACGGCATAACTTTCTTGGCCACATTGCGAACAAGTCCGCCGGCAATTTTACCAGCTTCCGCTTCTTCTTCAGGCGTACATTCGGTGGCGTAAGCTGCGCCGGATGCCAGCAAGCCGCAGAGCAGGGTGAGGCAGAATACATTCTTTGTCATTATTGGACCCTTTGAGAGGTGAGGTGAGGTAAAAATCGCATAAAACTTCTAAGTGAAGATTAAAATTAGCATGTGATTAATTTCTTATACTGATTGGTTAAAAGGAATACATTCGTCAATAAAAGAAAGGCCGGAAGCTTAGCTTCCGGCCTTTTACTGTCTCTGTGTCGTTAAAGATTAAGCGGCGCTGAGCTCGTTCAAGAAGCGGCGAATGTTTTCGCTCATCGAAGAGGTCCGGCTGTTGAGCGTGCTGGAGGCTTGCAGCAGCTCGGTCGAGGCGCGCTCGGTTTCTTGGGCCGAAGCCGAAAGTTCCGAGACGGTCTGAGAGGCCACCGTCGTACCGTCCGAGGCTTCATTGACGTTACGGGCGATTTCGTTGGTCGCATCGCCTTGCTGATGAACGCTGTCGGCGATCGAAGCGGCGATCTCGTTCATGTTTTTGATCGTTTCACCGATCCCTTGGATCGCCTGGACGCCGTTGCTCGCCGCCGCCTGGATGTCCTTGATCCGGTCGCGGATTTCGTCCGTGGCTTTTGCGGTTTGCTGGGCCAGGCTCTTCACTTCGCTGGCGACCACGGCGAAGCCTTTACCGGCTTCCCCGGCGCGAGCGGACTCGATGGTGGCATTCAGGGCCAGCAGGTTGGTCTGCTGGGCGATGGCGTTGATGAGGTCAACCACTTCGCCGATCTGGTCGGCGGCGCGGGACAGCTCGGCCATCGACATGTTGGTGCGGTCAGCTTCAGCCACGGCCTCGGCAGCGATTTCCACCGAGCGGACGGCTTGGTCACCGATGACGCCGATCGAGGCGGACAGCTCGGTTGTGGCCGAGGCCACGTTTTGGACGTTGTCTGCGGAGTTGCGGATCGACAGCACCGCCGACTTGGAGCGACGCTCGTTCTCTTGAGCGATCGACAGCAGGGTGCGGCCATTGCCATCGAGTTCCGAAGCGGCGTTGTTCAGGGCATCCAGCATGTCCTGAGCTTCGACACGGAAGCGCTCGGCGATTTCCGCCATTTGACGGGCGCGCTCTTCGCGGGTCTTGTTGGCTTCAGCTTCGAGAGCGGCAAGACGCGACTTCTCTTCGGCGTTCGATTTGAACACGGCGAGGCTATCGACCACGGCGCGCAGTTCGTCTTTACGGGACAGGGCGGCCAGATCCACGTCCATATTGCCACGGGCCAGCTCTTCGGTGGTCTTGGCGATGCGGTTGACGCCGTTCACCGTGGTGCGGGCAAAGAGGTAGGCAATTAAGCCCGTACCGATCACAACCCCGAGGGCGAGGATCGCCAGCATGACAGAGCCGCTGACTTGCGAGGCCTTGGCCTTCGCCGCTTCGGTCTGGGCGTTCTCTTGGCTGAGCTTGATCATCTGCTCAGACAGCTGAGACATCTTGGCGTAGCTAGTATCGAACTGTTCCAAGAAGCCCACGACCGACGGGAAGTCGACTTCCATCACAGAGGTCGCAAACTCGACCGCTTCGCGATAGGTTTTGACTTCAGCGGCCAGGGTTTCCATGACTTTTTGCTGGCGCGGATCGCTGATCTTGGCTTTCAGCGTGGTCACCTTGGCTTCGATGTCTTTAAAGCGCTTGATGACCTCAGCGGCCTTGGCGGAGCCATCTTGCTCGACGCCTGCGGCTTCGGACGTCAGGACGCGAAAGAATTCTCCGTTGGCAGAGCGGATCGAGGCTTCAATCTGACCCATTTCCGCCACTTGGGGGAGGAGCTTCTGGTTGATGTTGTCAATGGCCTGACCTTGCTGGTTCAGGACCAAGGCGGAGCCGCCGGCCAGAACGGAGATCAGCAGGCCGGCGACTAAGGCCGGAACCATGAATTTCATTGTGAAGGGCCAATTGGAGATATTGGTCCAGCCCTTAACGGATCGCACTGTGTCGGTCTTTGACATGTTTGCCTCTGCCTGGCACCCGTGTTCTCACGGATCGCTATGATGCCTGAGCTTGGCAGAATTCAGTTTTTTTAGTGCTAACGCCAAGCCAAAGTTACAAGTGGCTGTATTGGATAAAGAAAAATATAAAGATAAATAGAAGTTAAACTAAGGGTTAAGGCTTCGTTACTCTAAATTCGCCTAAGGGTCGCAGTGTCGGGTGGTGCAGCTAGTTTTAACGCGTGGCTTTAAGTGAAAAATTGTGCCAGAATCAGTCCGCGTTTTTACGCATCGCTATTTTTCTCTGTCGTTGCTGTGACCGCTTTTCCAGGGGCTTCAATCGGGGCGGGCG
>DAITMY010000203.1:0-4498 GCA_036834925.1 Asticcacaulis sp. | reverse complement strand
ACAATGCCGTATCCGACCAGCTGGTTTTTGCGCACGCCTTCAACGTCAACGATGTCCTTGATCCGAGATGCCGCAGAAACGGCACTTTCGCACCCTAGGGCGGCCACTAGAGCCAGACAGACACTCATCCAGAAACGACGCATACGCAGGTCCCCTTTGTTCAGGGGATGTGATGCGAAAACCGTGCCAACAGGGTTAATGAAAATAACTCAATAAAAATAATATGTTAGATGTTTCTTCGAGGCGTTTGTTTGGTTGGGCGGAAAAAACTGCCGGTCCGTTAACGTCCGGGTTACAGTCGGGCGCAACAATAGGGTAAAAATGTCCTCCATCTTTGATGTGCAAAGGCTCCGATGAAGATTACTGGTCCTCAGGGCATAGGTATAACGCCGCCGCTTCGCCCCGGTGGGCGGGCGCCGTCGCGTGACACCTTTTCCGTGGACAAGGGGGCTTCGTCTCAGAAAACAGCGGCAACACCGAGTGCGGGCGGCATGAGCGGTGTTGCGACTCTGGATGCCTTGCTGGCGCTTCAGGCTGAAGACGGTCTGGGCGAGCGCCGTAAGCGTCAGGTTCGCCGGGCCGGTCGTATTCTGGATGCCCTCGATGCGGTTCGACTTGAGATCCTCGACGGCGAGGGCGGCCAGTCCGGTCTCATCGCACTCCAAGCGGCTGTGCGCGAACAGCGCGAGGCCTTGGACGGGGATGAAGAGGCCCCAGAAGGACTGAAATCCGTCCTTAATGAGATCGAGACCCGGGCGGCTGTGGAACTGGCCAAGGCCCAAATAAGTCGCGCTTGAGACTGTCGCTCTCGCACCGCAAGTGCCAGTAATTTGAACCTCCAAAGAAATTCGTCCGTTGAACCGGGCGATAACCGTGTTTATAAGCCCACTCGCCCGTGCTTTTTTCGGGCGGGAGGGTGCGAAGCTGCCAATGAGTCCAGTGGCCACCAAGTCTGAGCCGGATACCTATCGTCCCACAGAGGACGAAGTGTATATGAACGAGCGTCAGCTTAAATATTTCCGCGACAAGCTTAATGCCTGGAAGGATGAAATCCTACAGGGCTCCAAGGAAACCTTGTCTCATCTTCAGACCGATACAGAGAATCACCCGGATTTGGTGGATCGAGCGTCGTCTGAAACCGACCGGGCGCTGGAACTGCGCACGCGTGACCGCCAGCGCAAGCTGATTTCCAAGATCGACGAGGCCCTGCGCCGAATCGAAGAGGGGGAATACGGCTATTGCGAGGAGACCGGCGAACCGATTGGCCTTGCACGCCTCGATGCGCGTCCCACGGCGACCCTGAGCCTTGAGGCCCAGGAACGTCATGAGCGCCGGGAGCGGGTTCACCGCGACGATTAAGGCTGATGCGGGTTCACCGCGTCGATTAAGCCTCAGGCGCTTGACTCAGAGAACAGGGGGCGCGACTTAGCCCCCCTGTTTGTCGAGGAAGTGTCCGATGTCTGTCAAAGTCCGTTTTGCCCCGTCGCCCACCGGGCGCATCCACGTGGGCAATGTGCGTGCCGCCGTTGCGAACTGGTTGTTTGCCAAAGGGCAGGGCGGATCGTTTGTCCTGCGTATTGATGACACCGACTTGGCCCGCTCGACCGCTGAGTATGAGGCCGGGATCGAAACCGACCTTAGCTGGCTGGGCCTTATCTGGGATGAGCGCTACAATCAGTCCAAGCGCTTTGATCTTTACCAACGCGCCGCAGATCTGTTGAAGGCCGCCGGTCGGCTTTACCCCTGCTATGAAACCAGCGAAGAGCTAGATCGCCGTCGCAAGATCCAGCTGTCGCGCGGCCAGCCGCCGATTTATGACCGCGCCGCCTTGAGCCTGACTGAAGATGAAAAGGCCGCGTTTGAGGCCGAGGGCCGTCGCCCGCATTGGCGTTTCAAGCTCGATGGCAAGCGCGTGCACTGGCTGGATCTGGTGCGGGGGGACTGCGAGGTTGATACGGCGTCGATGTCGGACCCGGTTCTTATCCGCGAAGATGGGGCCTTCCTCTATACCCTGCCATCGGTGGTGGATGATCTCGACATGAAGATCACCCACGTGATCCGGGGCGAAGATCATGTGGCCAATACCGGCACCCAGATAGAGATTTTCGAGGCGCTGGCGGCTGAGTTTGGCGCGGCCGTGCCGACCTTTGCCCACATGCCGCTGCTCGTGGGGGCCGATGGTGAGGCCCTGTCTAAGCGTCTGGGGTCTCTGTCGATCCAGCAACTGCGCGAAGAAGGCTATGAGCCGCTGGCGGTGCTCAGCCACCTCGGCAAGATTGGCACCAGCGATAACCTCGAAGCCGCGCCGGATCTGGCTACCCTTGGGGCCGGGTTCAGCTTCGGCAAGATGGGCCGTGCGCCCGCCCGTTACGATCAGGACGACTTGAAGCGGCTGAATGCGGGTGTCCTGCATAGCTTGAGCTATGCCGAAGCCCAGCCGCGTCTGGCGGCGCTTGAGGCGGATCTGGGTGAAGCCTTCTGGCTGTGCATCCGGCCGAACCTGGCGCTGTTTGCCGAGGTGGTCGGCTGGGCCGAGGTGGTGCGCGGGCCTGTGGCCCCCGTGATCAACGATGCGGATTTTGCCGCGACGGCTTTGTCGCTGCTGCCGGACGATCTCAACGAGACCGCCTGGAGCCGCTGGACCACGGCGGTGAAGGACGCCACTGGGGCCAAGGGCAAGGCCCTGTTCATGCCCCTGCGTCAGGCCCTGACCGGGCGCGACCACGGCCCAGACATGGCGGCGCTCGTCCCGTTGATCGGCGCAGAGCGCATCCGGGCCCGTCTGTTAGGTCAGGTCGCTTAAGCCTGACACTGTAAAACAAAAAAAGCCGCCGGACGCCCCGGCGGCTTTTTTAATTTGGATAAAGTCTTCGCTTATTGAGCGGCGGTGTTGCAGGTCGCAACCGCTTCAGCCGACAGGTCTTGACCCTGCCAGCGGAAGCTCGACACAGCGCCCAACTTGGCCACGACGCGCTTGCAGACCCGCAGCGCCGGAAGGCTCTTGCCGCCCGTAGCGGTGCATGTGCCCTCGACACAGGTCCAGACGGCGCTATCGAGGATCAACTTGTCCACCGGGGCTTTTCCGGCAACAAGGGTCAGGGAGGACGCGGCTTGGCTTTGCGCGAGGGCGGCGGGGGCCGCAAACAGGGTGGCCGTCATCAGCACGGCCGTGGCCACGCTTTGGGTCAAGGGCAGGCGAAGGGTCATGGGTGTATCTCCGGTCTATGACCCCATAGAGCGTTTCTTATAAAAACTGTCAAGACTGTTCGAAACGGCGTTGTCACGGACAGTATAGATGTGTTGTCCTATATCGCCGATTAGAACCCAACCGTCCTTGGGCTTAGCGTCCACCCCTTAGGTGTTCTATCTGATCGCGAGCGCTGTGCAGAACACGCAAAAAAACGACGTCGCCGTTCTCTTCACATCGAAAAAAGATCATGTATCGCCCCATCGACGTGGCGCGAAGGCCTTGTAAAAGATCGTCTCTTTTCCGGTAAAGCGTCGGCTGAGCAGCGATTTTCGCAAATTGCGCTTCGATTTTGTCAACGAACTGGACCGCCTTGCGGCGGTTATCTCGCGCAATGAAATCACCAATCTCTGCCAGATCCTGTTCAGCGCGTGACGTAACTCTGTACGTCATCGATCTTAAGCAGAATAGCGGGCCCGCAGCCGCGCAAACACTGTCTCACCGGGATCGCCGGGGCCATCATCAAGAGCGTCCTGAAGCTGGGCTTGCAAACCGATAGGATCCCGATCCGTACCAGACTGTTTCTCGAACCAATCACAAAGCGCTTCTCGCACCACGTCGCTGGCTGAGTCAAAGGCCCCGTTTTTAACGGTCTCACTGACTTTGTCGGCAAGATCTTGCGGTAAGTTGACGGTGATGGGGTGGGCTTGAACCATCTCGTATACCTCTCAATTGCCCCACACACTAACACAAGCTACGGTTTGGCGTCCACAAAGCCCCAAACCTACGCTCGGGGCTGCAAGGACAGCTCATGCGCCTCGGCTTCTGCCAGGGTCCGGATGGCGGGGACAATCTGATCGATCCGGTTCACCGACACCCAGCCGCTGGTAAAGTCAGTCGGAGTAAAGTGCTCGGCCACCGTATGGTCGATTAGGGCAAAGAACGGATCCCAAAAGCCATTGATATTGGCAAATACGATCGGCTTGTGATGCAGATTCAGTCTCCGCCAGGACAGCAGCTCAACGATTTCCTCAAGCGTGCCGATCCCGCCGGGCAGGACGACAAAGGCGTCGGACTCTTGGAACATCAACATCTTACGTTCATGCATATTGCTGACGATCACGGTTTCCACGTCATCGAACAGGATTTCACGCCGCCGCAAGAAGTCCGGCATGATCCCGAGCACGCGACCGCCCGCTTCGTGGGTGGCACGCGCGGCTGCGCCCATCAGACCGACCCCGCCCCCGCCATAGACGAGGCGCAAGTTTTCCCGGGCTAAAGCCTGTCCGAAATCCGCCGCCGCTGCCAGAT
>DAITMY010000202.1:0-4517 GCA_036834925.1 Asticcacaulis sp. | reverse complement strand
TTCCTTCAGGCCAGACTCTAATCACTCGTGGAGGAAAATCAGGGGGTCACGTCACCGGGCCTATATGTGATCAAGAACGGCGGCTGGAACGTAAATGGTGGTATATGGACCGGTCAAGGCGTCACCTTCTACTTTGAAGACACGTCAAAAATTCAATTCAATTCTGGCATTTCTGCCGACTTGAGAGCCCCTACAAGCGGCCCATTTACCAATATGCTCTTCATAGAAAAGCCGGGTTTGAGCAAATCCGACTTTATCTTCAACAGTGCCGTGTCGAACCGTATGGAAGGGTTGATCTGGCTGCCCAGTCGCAATGTGACTTTTAATGCCAATTCAAAAGTCAGCAGCGATAAGGTGAACATGGTCATCAACCGCCTCACGCTCAACAATACGACCTGGACCCTCAACCCAATGAGTGGGGGGGCGGCTCAGTCATCCGGCACTCTGACCAAAATCCGGTTAATAAAGTAAACAAACGCATCCCCTTCCGAGCGCTCCCCCATGTGACCCGGCGTCAGGTCGATTAAAATGGCGCTTTTCGCTTCACGGATTGTTACAGATCTTTTCTTTGGGCGCTTGCCGCATTAGGGTCAAAAGAAAACCCTAACCTTAGGGCAGGAAACGTTCATGGTACCTCAGTTCGACCCGAAAAAGGGTCAGATCGGCCTTGTTGACCGGCTGATCGCCGCGCGGAAACAATTTGGCGGCAAGCGGGTGATCCTGGAGGATCAGGACCGCAAGCCCATGACCTATACCGACGTGATCCGCGCCGCCTTTGTGCTCGGCCGCAAGATCGCCGGTTTGACGCGTGAGGCTGAGCCGGTCGGGATCATGCTGCCGACCTCCAGCGGGGCGGTGATCACCTTTTTTGCCCTGCACACCATCGGGCGCGTGCCGGTGATGATCAATTTCACCGCCGGGATCCCCAATGTACGCGGGGCGATGAAAGCCGCCGGGGTCAAGCGGGTCCTGACCGCGCGCCGCTTTGTCGAACAGGCCAAGCTCGATGATCTGGTGGCCGGCATGGCCCAAGATGTCGAGATCATCTGGCTCGACGATATCCGTAAAACCATCAGCCTTCAGGACAAGATGTTCGGGCTGATGGCGGGTCAATTCCCCGAGCAGTTTGCCCACAAGGCCAAGCCGTCGGACACCGGCGTGATCCTGTTCACCTCGGGCAGTTTTGGCACACCCAAGGGGGTGGTGCTCACTCAAGGCAACCTGGTGTCCAATGTCGTCCAGATCTCGACCTTCATCGAGATGGACCCGGAATGGGTCGTGTTTAACCCCTTGCCGATGTTCCACAGCCTTGGACTGACGGGGGGCATGTTCCTGCCGCTGTTTTTGGGTATGAAGGCGTTCGCCTATCCATCGCCGCTGCATGTCAAACAGATCCCCGGCCTGATCCGCGAAACCAAGGCGGCGCTTTTGTTCGCCACCGACACCTTCCTCAACCAATATGCCCGCGCCTCCGAGCCCGAGGATTTGTCGGGGCTCAAATTCATCGTTTGCGGCGCAGAAAAGGTCCGCGACGAGACCCACAACACCTTTGCCACACGCTTTGGCGGTGTGCGTGTGCTCGAAGGCTATGGCGTGACGGAAGCGTCTCCCGTGCTGTCGGTCAATCACCCCGAGGATAATCACCGGGGCACAGTGGGACCGCTGCTGCCCGGGATTGAACATCGACTTGAGCCTGTCGAAGGGATCCCCGAGGGCGGACGCCTGATCGTGCGCGGCCCGAACGTCATGGCGGGCTATCTCAATATCGAGCGGCCGGGTGTGCTCGATGCCCCGGTCGATGGCTGGTACGACACCGGCGATATCGTCAGCATCGACGCCAAGGGTATGGTGCGCATCCTCGGACGGGCCAAGCGCTTTGCCAAGATCGGCGGCGAGATGGTGTCGCTGATGGCGGTGGAGCGGCTCGCCCAAGAGGTCTGGCCCGAGGGACACCACGCCGTGGTCGCCATAGCCGATCCGAAAAAGGGCGAGCGGCTGGTGCTGATGACCGATCAGCGTGATGCCGACCTCAGCCAGCTGAGCGCCCATGCCCGGGCTACGGGTGTCAGTGAACTGGCGGTGCCCAAGGCGCTGATAAAGGTGATGGAGCTGCCCGTCCTCGGATCGGGCAAGACCGACTACGTCAGCGTCCAGAAACTGGTCGAAATCGAAGGCGTCGGCCGCAAATAGACCTCGCCCCCTAAGCGGCACACCCTGAGCTTGGACATTCTGTCCAATTGTTCCGGATACCGCAGCGCCATAGGTCCCCTGCAACTGATAAATAAGGGGATCTCCATGTCTTTGTCTTTCCGCGACCTCGTCCTGGGCGGTGTGTCTGCTCTGGTGTTTGCCGTGCCTGCGTCTGCCGCCGACACCGCGGACAGCCGCGATCTTCAGACCGTGATCGTCACCGCCAAAAAGGATCCCAATGATCCGGCGGTGGTGGCCGAAGCGCGTGCCCGTCTGTCGGAAACCCCCGGCGGGGTGGCCGTGGTGGCCAACGAGACCTATGCCGACCGCTATGCCCTGACCCTCGGCGATACCCTCGGCCAGGTGGCGGGCGTGTTTGCCCAGAAAAAGTTCGGCGAAGACAGCCGTTTTGCCATCCGGGGCTCGGGGATTGGCAACAATATGCACAACCGGGGCAGCTGGTTGGCGATTGATGGTGTGCCGGTCAATCTGGCCGATGGCTCGGGGGATTTCCAGGAGCTGGATCCCCTCACGGCCCGCTATATCGAGGTCTATAAGGGCGGCAATGCCCTGCGCTTTGGTGGGGCCCAGCTGGGCGGCGCGGTCAATTTCGTCACCCCGACCGGCCACAATGCCGGGTTCAACCAGAAGCTTCGCGTCGAAGGCGGCAGCTTCAAGACCCTGCGTCTGCACGGGGCTGTGGCCGGGGTTGTGGGCAACACCGATTACTATGCCGCCCTCACCCACACCCGAGCCGAGGGCTGGCGTCAGCACAGCGACCAGCGCGCCAAACGCCTGACCCTCAGCGTCGGCCATAGCTTTGGCGAAGGCCGCGATCTGCGCCTGATCCTTCAGGTCAATGATATCGATCAGGAAATCCCCGGATCGCTTACTCTGGCTCAGGCGCTGAACAGCCCCAAGCAGACCACCGATGCCAATACGATCCTGCGCAACACCAGCCGGGATGTTAAATCGGTGCGGGCTACGCTTCAGGGTCACTGGGCGCTGAACGCCGACTGGCGACTGACCGGCGGCCTCTATGCGGCAGGCAAGGAACTCGACCATCCGGTGTCGATCTTCATTGACCAAGACTACCAGAACTATGGCGCCTTTGCGCGGCTGGACGGGGAATTTACCGTCGGCAATCAACGGGGTGACCTGTTCGCCGGGGTCAATCTGCGCCGGGGCCAGACGGGCTCGAAGATCTTTATGAACGCCAACAGCGCCCGAGGCATGATGATCGGCCGCGCTCGGCAAAATGCCGAGGCCGTGGATCTGTTTGGCGAAGCGCGCCTGTTCCTGACCGACGACGTCGCCTTTATCGCCGGGGGCACCTATGGCTGGACCAACCGCGACTATGTCAATTTGCTCAACCTTAAGAACGACACGAAAAAGACCTTTGATTGGTTCGCGCCGCGTCTGGGGCTTCTGTGGGAAAACGCCGCCGGAACCCAGGTCTTTGCCAACCTGACCCGCTCGCTTGAGGCCCCGACCTATGGGGCGCTGGTCCAGGGGGCGATCCCCAACTTTGTGCCGGTCGAACCCCAAGACGCCTGGACCGCCGAGATCGGCACCCGGGGGCGTCTCGACGGGCTGATCTGGGACCTGACCCTCTATCGCGCCGAGATCCGCAAGGAGATGCTGAGCTATATCGTCAGCCCGGATATCCCCGCATCGACCTTCAATGCCAACAAGACCGTGCACCAAGGCCTTGAGGCCGGGCTCGACTGGAAACTGGGGACCGCCGCAGGCTGGACCGCCAGCCTGCACCAGACCTACAGCTGGTCGGACTTCCGCTTTGTCAACGACCGGGTTTACGGGGAAAACCGTTTGCCGGTGGTGCCAGAGCACATGTACAAGGCCGGTCTCAAGCTGCATCACAGCTCGGGCTTCAGCCTGACGCCGTCCGTGGATTGGGTGCCGTCCAAGACCTGGGTCGATTTTGCCAATACCACCAAGGCCCCCGGCTACACCCTCGTTAACCTGACCGCCCGCTACACCTCCAAACAGGGTTGGGATCTGTTTGCCGAAGCCCGCAATCTGGTGGATGAGCGGTATGTGTCTAACGTCAATGGCCTGACCAATTTCAACCTCGTCCCGGCGGCCTCGCGGGCGGTGTTCTGGCCGGGCGAAGGCCGGGCGGTGTTTGTCGGCGTGACCCTGACCCGATGATCCGGCAAGCCTCATCGATCCACCGGGCGCTGAAATGGGCTGTGCTGTTCGGCGTGCTGATTTGGGCCCTGTCGGGCTTGCTGCATCCGATCATGATGTGGACCGCCCCGCGCCCGGCCGAGCGCATGGCCCCCCCGCTTCAGGTGGCCCTGCCG
>DAITMY010000201.1:0-4534 GCA_036834925.1 Asticcacaulis sp. | reverse complement strand
AGATGTCCGGGGACCGGACAGAGGGGGTGGGTCTTCGCTGAAAGGCGAGAAAAGCTTATAAAGATCGGTAAGATACCCCCCTCTGTCTCCTGCAGAGACATCTCCCCCTCACGGGGGGACACGGGTTAAATTCCCTCCGGCCACCAGGTCGGTACCGAGACGTTTACGGGCAGGCCGTCGCAGGTGAGGGGGCCATCCAGCCGGTCGAGGCGGAGGCTGGCTATGGCCCTATCCTCGATCCCGCTCAGCAGCACCCCGGCGCGCAGATCGCCGTTGAGGATCTCGGTCCCAAAGGCAGGACGGGTCTCGCCGGGGATATGAACTGGCAGCATCCGGGTCTTGACTGTGCCGCGCCGTTTCATCCGGCTGGTGGTTTCCTGACCGACAAAACAGCCCTTATGAAAATCGATGCCGTTCAGCCAGTCAAAACAGGCCTCGATCGGATAGGTACTTTCTAGCGGGCAATCGGCGTCCGGGTCCGGCACGCCGAGGCTCAAGCGCAGGCGGTGCCAGTCGGCTTCGAGCGCACAAGACTCAAGCACGGGGCCGCGCGGGACACAGGCGCGCCAGCCCAACGCCGCGAGCCGGGGATCGGTCAAGGCGCTGTCAGGGCGCGCTTGATCTGGCCCCCCCGCGATCACGGCGAGGTCCGGCGCGGCCTCTAGAGCCACCTTGGCGCGCAAGCGATAGAGGGTCAGTCGCGCCAGCACCGTCTCGGCCCGTGCAGCGGGCACATCCAGCAAGGCCGCGTCCGGCCCTTGGGACCACACCATCACATCGCTGATCAGCTTGCCTTGCGGGGTCAGGAGGCCAGAAAAAATCGCGGCCCCGCTCGGCAAGTCAAGTGTTGATTGCGTTAGCAAGCCATTCAGGAACGTCGGCCAATCCGGGCCGGAAAGACGGATAACCGCCCGTGATGACAGGAAAAAAGGCGCGCTCATGGCTTCAACATAGGGCCTGTGTCCGGGGATTTCCAGCCGAACCCTCTGGTCTTTTGGGGGGCAGGCCGCGTGCGGACACGCAAACGCGTCGCGGATCCCTAAGCCTTGCCATTTCCACCGGCCCAAGATGGTTTATAACGCTTAACCATGACCGGTTCCTTCCCGATTCTGATGTTTTGCCCGCCCAATCTGACCGACGCCGTTATGGCCTCGGGGTTGCTGGCGCGGCTCAAGGCGGAAGTCCCCAAGGCCGCCTTTACCCTGGCGGGCCTGCCCGAGGTGCTGCCTCTGTTTCGGGACCTGCATCCCGAGGTGCGGTTGCTGCCGGTGTCGCCGGATCCGCTGGGCTTGCACTGGCTGCGCGCCTGGGCCTCGGTCTCGTCCGTGCGCTGGGGCCTGATCCTGGATGCCTGGGGCACGCCCCTGTTGCCCTGGCTGCGGGCGGTCAAGCGCGCGCGCTACACCGACCTGATCCCGGGCTTTAATGAGGTCGGACAGCTGATCGAGCATCAGGTCGTCAACTATGCCCGGCTGCTAAAGCTTGAGGCTGATCCGCCGTCACCGGCTCTCAGCGTCTCCGAGGAGACCCGGGCTGAGGCGCGGGCCTTGCTGGGCGGACAGGGGCCGATTTTGGCCGTGGCCCCGGGAGCGGACTGGAGCGGGCGGCAATGGCCGGCCGAGCGGTTTGCCGCCTTGGCGGCGCATTTTCTGCGGGCCGATGGACCGATGGCAGGCGGGCGGCTGCTGATCCTTGGGGATGAGCTGCATCGCGATGCAGCCCAAAGCGTCCGGCTGGCGACGCTTCGCAGTCAGACGATAGACCTGACGGCGCGGGTGGATCCGCTGCTCGCCTATGCCTGCCTGCAACAGGCGCGGATGTTTGTCGGCTGCGATAATCTGTGGCTGCATCTGGCGGCCGCTGCGGGCATCCCGGCCCTCGGTGTGTTTGGACCCTCGGATGAGGCCATCAGCGGCCCGTGGGGAGCACAAGCGAAAATCGTCCGGGGACCGCGCACATTCCAGGATTATCTGGCGGCGGATCCTGGCTTAAATCAGGCCGTGGGCCATATGATGGACATCCGGCTGGAGACCGTCGCCGAGGCGGCTCTGGCCTTGTTTGAACAGACGGAGACGAACGGTGGCGACTTCCCAGACCTTTGACCTGATTGTCCGTGGTGGCGAGGTGATCAACCACGCCGGACGCGGCCTGGCCGATGTCGGGGTGCGCAACGGCAAGATCGCCGCCATTGGCGACCTCAGCCAGGCCAGCGCCGGCGAAGTGGTGAACGCCAAGGGCCTGTTGGTCATGCCGGGCGTGATCGACACCCAGGTGCATTTCCGCGAGCCGGGCCTCGAGTGGAAAGAAGACCTCGAAACGGGCTCGCGCGCGGCGGTTCTGGGCGGCGTTGTGGCGGTGTTTGAAATGCCCAACACTGAGCCAACCACCACCACGCCGGAGACTCTGGCGGATAAGCTGGTGCGGGCCAAGCGCATGCACTGTGACCACGCCTTTTACGTCGGCGGGACCCATGACAATGCCAAGATCCTCGGGGAGCTGGAGCGTCTGCCGGGGTGCTGTGGCGTCAAGGTGTTCATGGGCGCCTCGACCGGCACCCTGCTGGTGGCCGATGATGCCGGGGTGGCTGAGGTGCTGGCCCATGTGAACCGCCGCGCCACCTTCCATTCCGAAGACGAATACCGTCTGGCCGAGCGTCGGTCGCTGGCCCGTCCTGGCGACTGGACCAGCCACGAAGAGGTGCGCGATGCCCAGTCGGCGATCCAGTCAACCGAGCGTCTGGTGCGTCTGGCCCGCGCGGCGGGCAAGCGGATTCACGTGCTGCATGTGACGACCAAGGAAGAGATCGACTTTCTGGCCCGCAACAAGGACGTGGCCACGGTTGAAATCACGCCGCAACACCTGACGCTTATTGCGCCGGGGGCCTATGAGACCCTCAAGGGCTATGCCCAGATGAACCCGCCGATCCGAGGTCAGGCCCATGTGGATGGCCTGTGGCGCGGGATCGAGATGGGCGTGGCCGATGTGCTGGGCTCTGACCATGCCCCGCACACCATCGAAGAAAAAGAGCGGCCCTATCCGGCCTCGCCGTCGGGTATGCCGGGGG
Organism: Asticcacaulis sp.; assembly: GCA_036834925.1. Classification (GTDB taxonomy): domain Bacteria; phylum Pseudomonadota; class Alphaproteobacteria; order Caulobacterales; family Caulobacteraceae; genus Asticcacaulis. The sequence continues at coordinate 1,470 of DAITMY010000201.1, read as the reverse complement.
TTCAGACCCTGTTGCCGCTGATGCTGACCCACGTGGCCGAGGGAAAACTCTCTCTGGAGCGGTTGGTGGATCTAACCAGCGCCGGGGCCCAGCGCGTGTTTGGTCTGGCGGGCAAGGGCCGTCTGGCCGAGGGCTATGATGCCGATCTGACGCTGGTGGACCTCAAGGCCCGCCGTACCATCCGTCACGCCGATATGGCCAGCCGCTGTGGCTGGACCCCGTTCGATGGCTTTGAAGCCAAGGGCTGGCCGGTCAAGACCATCATCCGGGGCCGGGTGGTGATGTCGGACGATACGGTCATTCTTGAAGGCACCGGCGAGGCCTGTCGTTTTGGTGAAACCCTCGGGGTCGGTGCATAGGCCTTCCCCTTTTTCCTCAGACTTATCCCCGGCCCGGACTTAGGGTCGGGGGTTTAGTCGTCTGATATTGTAAGAATATTTTCACGTGTGTTTGAGGTGGTGAAACCTTATCCCCACCGTCCCCATGCGCTTTATCCTCAGGGCATGACACAGGTTTCGGCTTTAAAGCCTCAAATGGAGACGCTGCTGGCGAATGCGGTCGCGGCTCTGCAATCGCTTCCGGCCCCCAAGGATATGGCGGAGATTATCCGTCTCGCCCGGGCCATCACGGGCTTGGCCCGCGCGGCAAAGGCGCTGATGGCGCTGGAGCCGAAATCAGCGGCTCGGTCCGACGCCCCAAGCTCTTCGAAACCCTTGCCCCTGACACCGGTCCGTCCGACGACCGACTTACTCGGCACGCCCCTGCGCGAGGCCAAGGCCGCCCGTCCGGGGCAAACGAAAACCCCCGGCCTTTTGGACCGGGGGTCTGAAGCCTTCCAAAAACGGAAACCTTATTCGTAGAAGTCGCCTTCGGCCGCAGCTTGACCGGCGCCGCCTTCCAGCATGTCTTCGGCGGCTTCCGCGGCGAGGGCGCGGTCTTCGTCGAATTGGCTGGCGATGACGTTTTCACCGCGCGACTGGCGTTCGGCTTCGTCCATCGAACGGGCGACGTTGATCTGGAGGGTGATCCAGACGTCGGCGTGCAGGCGCGCCTTGACGTTATGAACACCGAGGGTCTTGATCGGGGTGTTGAGCGAAACCTGGTTACGCTCCAGCTTGCCCCCTTCGGCCACAACGGCCTCGGCCACGTCACGGGCGTTGACCGACCCGTAGAGCTGACCCGTGTCACCGGCCTGACGGATGATGACGTAATGGGTGTTGTCGAGGGTCGCCGCCAGGGCTTCCGCGTCGGACTTGGCCGCCGCGTTGCGGGCTTCGATGATCTCGCGCTGGGCTTCAAAGACCTTCAGGTTCGCCGAGGTGGCGCGAAGGGCTTTTTGACGCGGCAACAGATAGTTCCGGGCGAACCCGTCCTTCACCGCAACCACTTGACCGATGGTGCCGAGGTTTTCGACACGTTCCAGAAGAATAACTTTCATGGTCTTTTGCCCCTTACTTCACGACGTAGGGC
>DAITMY010000200.1:0-4550 GCA_036834925.1 Asticcacaulis sp. | reverse complement strand
CGGTGACAGTGCACTAAACTGCCTCTGCGCCTTGACCGCACCTAACCACACCAAACACCAACTTTAACGCGAAACACGCGGTTGCCAAGGGGGCCGCCCTGCTTTCGCACCCCCCCTGTCCGGTTCCCGGACATCTCCCCCTCAAGGGAGAGAAGAAACACGCTGACCGGTAAGGCGGTGCGAGTCGAAGGGACCGCGTGTTACGCGCCACCCCCGCTCATGCCCATCGGAGGCATAACAAAAATTGCCTATTTTTCGTTATTGCCCTATCCTTGGCGGCAGTCTTCAGCATGGAGCGATGGCATGAATGTCTCACTGGGCGAACGCTGGGAAGGCTTTGTCGAGGGCGTTGTGAAAGCGGGACGCTACAACTCGGCCAGCGAAGTTGTGCGCGAAGGCTTGCGTCTGGTCGAAGAGCGCGAGGCCAAGTTGGCGGCTTTGCAAGAGACCCTGAATACCGCCATCGCGCAGGGCGGAACTGTTCGTGATGCTGAGGTGTGCGCCGACATTCAATCCGCCCTGGATGGTTGGGAGCGGACACAGACCGCGCGGTGATGCGCCAGCTTGTCTACACCCATGTCGCACAAAGCGATTTGGTCAGCATAGCGCTCTATATTGCCCGTGAAAGTGGTCATCGCAAACTGGCCGTTCAATTTACTGACCGCTTAAGAGACAAATGTCGTCAATTGGCTGCCCTACCCGGCACGCTTGGCCAAGCCAGACCTGAATTACGCGCCGATATCCGCAGCATCCCTTTCCAAGGATACGTGATCTTCTTTCGTTATCTCTCCAAAACACGGATCGAGATCGTTACAATCGTTCACGCAAGTCGCGACATCGATCATTACTTTGAGACGCTTTAACAGGAACGGCAACTCTTCATAGTTAAGCCGCACTGTTCAAATTTAAGCGCTTAAAAATGCCCGCCCAATCGCCTCACAGGCGACCGGTTTCGACAGGGGCGCGGTCTTCGGCTAGCCTTCACACTGGGAGGGCTTTTTTATGACCAGAACACCGTTAGAGACGACGTCCGATCCGGCCCCGGCCAGCGCCGGTTTTGAGCTGGTCGCGCGCCAGCCAAAACCGATCGAGGCGCGCCAAAGCGATGAGACGCAAGAGACCCGCACCCTGACGCTGCTGGTGATCGGGACCTTATGTCTGTGCCTCGTGGTCTGCACCCTCGGCATCGTCACCATGGTGTCGGTGATGTTCCTACAGGAGGCAAGCGCCCCCGCCGGGGCCGTGCGCAGCCAAGGGATCGAGATCCCCAATGCCCTCGTGGCGCTGGTCTCGGGCCTGCTCGGGGCCTTGACTGGGTTTCTGGCCTCACCGAGCTTTCGCAGCCGGTAAGGCCAGATTTTGAGCCTTAACCGGCCAGCCGCTCATAGGCCGGAAGGGTCAGGAATTCGGTAAAGCGCTCGGCCTGCACCAGATCGCGGAACAGGGTGACGGCCTCGACCTTGTTGGGGAAGTCCCCGAGCCGGGCCATCTCATTGTCCGTGATTCGATCGATCAAGGCCGCGCTGACTTCGGTGCCGTCGTCCAGCAAGGCCTTGTGGTGACGCCATTGCCAGACCTGAGCGCGGCAGATTTCCGCCGTGGCCGCATCCTCCATCAGATTATAGAGCGGCACAGCCCCGCGTCCGCCAAGCCAGGCGGCGATATATTGGATCGAGACGCGGATGTTTTCCGCAAGCCCCCCAAGCGTGCGCACGCCCGCGTGGACCTGTAACAGATCGGCCTGGGTCGCGGCGGGCGCATTCACACCAATCAACAGTTGATTTTCCTCCGGCATATGGGCGTCGAACACGGATCGGGCGACGGGCACCAGATCCGGATGCGCCACCCAGGTGCCGTCATGCCCGTCGGTAACTTCGCGCAGCTTGTCAGCCTTGACGCGAGCAAAGGCGGTGGCATTGGCCGCTTCGTCGCCCTTGACCGGGATCTGCGCCGCCATGCCGCCCATGGCAAAAGCCCCACGCCGGTGACAGGTGCGGATCAGCTCGCGCGAATAGGCTCGAAGGAAGGCCTTATCCATGGTCATGGCCGAGCGGTCCGGCGTGAGGAACTGAGGATTTGCCCCCAACCGCTTGATAAACGAAAAGATATAGTCCCAGCGCCCACAGTTCAGCCCGACGATATGCGCGCGCAGGGCATGAAGGATTTCGTGCATCTGGAACGCTGCGGGCAAGGTCTCGATCAGCACCGTCGCTTTGATCGTCCCCACCGGCAAGTCAAGCGCCGTCTGGGCATAGCGGAACACATCATCCCACAGAGCTGCTTCTTGCCCGCTTTCAAGCTTGGGCAGGTAAAAATACGGCCCCGACCCGGCCGCAAGGGCGGCCTTGGCGTTGTGGAACACATAGAGACCAAAGTCGATCAAGCTGCCCGACGCGGGCGCCCCGTCAAAGCTTAAGTGCCGCTCTTCGAGGTGCCAGCCGCGCGGGCGGATGATCAGCACGGCGGGATTGTCGCCCAGTGCATAGGCTTTGCCCGTGACCGGATCGGTGTGGGTCAGGCTTCCGGCCCAGCGATCCTTGAGATTGACCTGGCCGTCGAGCACATTGGCCCAGGTCGGGGCCGTGGCATCTTCGAAATCGGCCATGAACACCTTGGCCCCGCTGTTGAGGGCATTGATGATCATCTTGCGATCCACAGGCCCGGTGATCTCGACCCGGCGATCCAGGAGGTCATTGGGGATAGCCCCGACGGTCCAGTCCCCCTCGCGGATGTCCGCCGTCTTGGGATCAAAGTCGGGCAGGTGCCCGGCATCCCAAGCTGCTTGCCGGGCGAGGCGCAGGCTCAAAAGCTCGCGGCGACGCGCGTCAAACTGAATGTGCAGGGCTTCGACAAAGGCCATGGCCTCGGGCGTGAGGATCTCGCGGGCGCGGCCCGTCACGGGAGCCTTGAGTTCAAGGCGGCGGGTTTCGGTCATCAGCATGGCCAATCCTCTGAAGTCACAATCTAAGCCCTTAGGGCTAAGCCTTAGGGCCTTTGTCAAAGCCTTTAGAGCCCCTTACGCCGGAAGGCGCACGCGCTCGGCTGTAATGGCAAACCGGGCAGTTGCCGAGCTGGAAAACTGGCGCGACAGGTTTTGCCAGGCGGCCTTGGCCTGTTGCGCATTGTCGAACGGCCCCTCTATGGTATGGGTGCCCGGACGGATCTGGCGAAAGCCCATATCGGCATAGTCACCGCCGATGACCCAGTAACGTTTTTGCATGGTCATGGTCCTGCTCCTTTGGGGATAAGGGCTCAGTGCGTTTCGACGAACTGAGCGGTTTCGGTGGATTCCTTCATGGCCGTGGTCGAGGACTGCCCGCCGGTGATGGCCATGCTGATCTGGTCGAAATAACCGGTGCCGACTTCGCGCTGGTGACGCGTGGCGGTGTAGCCTTGGGCCTCTGCGGCGAACTCGGCCTGTTGCAGCTCCGAATAGGCCGCCATGCCCCGATCCCGATAGCCGTTGGCCAGCTGGAACATGCCGTGGTTGAGGCTGTGGAACCCGGCCAGGGTGACGAACTGGAACTTATAGCCCATGGCCCCCAGCTCGCGCTGGAACCGGGCAATGGTGTCGTCATCCAGCTTGGCTTTCCAATTGAACGACGGCGAGCAGTTATAGGCCAAGAGCTTGCCCGGATATTCGCGGTGGATCGCCTCGGCAAAGGTGCGAGCATCCTCCAGATCCGGGTGCGAGGTTTCCCACCACAACAGATCCGCATAGGGCGCATAGGCCAAGCCGCGCGAGATACAGTGATCAAGCCCGGTGCCCTCCTTGAGGCGGAAAAAGCCCTCCGGCGTGCGGCTGTCCGCCTCGATGAACGGGCGATCGCGCGCATCGACATCCGAGGTGATCAGGCGCGCCGACTCGGCATCGGTACGGGCCACGATCAGGGTCGGGGTGCCCATGACATCGGCGGCCAGACGCGCGGCCACGAGGTTGCGGATATGGGCCTGGGTCGGGATCAGCACCTTGCCGCCCAGATGGCCGCACTTTTTCTCTGACGCCAGTTGGTCCTCAAAGTGAACCCCGGCGGCCCCGGCCTCGATAAAGGCCTTCATGATCTCAAAGCTGTTGAGCGGCCCACCAAAGCCCGCTTCGGCATCGGCAACAATCGGCGCGAACCAGTCGCGGCTGAGCTTGCCTTCGGCGGTCTCGATCTGATCGGCCCGCTGAAGCGTGCGGTTGATACGGCGGCACAGCTCTGGCGCGGCATTGGCCGGATAAAGGCTCTGGTCCGGATACATGGCCCCGGCGGTATTGTTGTCAGCCGCCACCTGCCAGCCGCTGAGATAGATGGCCTGAAGCCCGGCCCGCACCATCTGCATGGCCTGATTGCCGGTAATGGCCCCGAGCGCATTGATAAACGGCTCAGAGTGCAGGCTCGCCCACAGGCGGTTCGCCCCCCGGGTGGCCAGGGTTTGGGCCGGAACCACCGACCCGCGCAGGCGCAGAACGTCCGCTACCGAATAGGGCCGCGCAATCCCGTCATAACGGTTTTCCGGGGCGGCGGGTATCAGATCCTGAAAAGTTGTCATAATGTGTCTCCGGC
>DAITMY010000199.1:0-4570 GCA_036834925.1 Asticcacaulis sp. | reverse complement strand
GCGCGAAGATTGACACAGACTGAATACGAAAACCCCCGCCGGGCAACCCGCGGGGGTTTTTTCGTTGGCTGGACTAGCCTTCAGATTGTGTTGTATCTGCTTCGCGTTTAAACCGTGTAAATTGAATATAAAGTACAACACCAGCCGTTATTAGAGTCATGAATCCGACGAGAGCGGATTCCATAGCGCTCCATGCCCAGATTTCTGGGTTGGTGATATTGGTCGTTTTGAGGGCTTGAATAATATTTAGTGTATTTCCTACTGTATAAAGAAGGCTAATTAAAATTGTAAAGTATCCTAGTATTAATGATGCGGTGGGATTTTTAAAATTTTTATCAAATACTAACTTTGTTACGATCCAGATTAATATGGCTAAGCTTAGAATAATTGCTGCCTTGCCATCAATTGACATGTCTTGAAACGCGATAATCGGGTTCCAGCCTTTAAGTCCACGAAAGAATGGCGTCATTATCCCCTCCATGTTGAGCTTGCAATCCTAAGGCGTTTTGCTCGAATTGCAATGTTTGAGGGTGGGTTTGTTTCAGCGCACAAAGACCAAGGCCGTCTGGGTTTCGGGATCGTTGGGCTGGCCGAACTCGACATTGACATCGCGGTGGCTGTCCCCCGGGGCCGTGACCGATCGGGCCCGGACGTTAAGGGCGCTCAGCGCTTTGATCAGCGCTTCGCTTTGGCGGATCGAATCGGGGCGAGACTCGATCGGGAAGGACAGGGTCGGCGGATAGGCCGGGCCATCACGGCGGATCTGATGGAATGGGCTCAAGGCCTTTTGGGTCACCGGATCCTGGGTGAAAGCCGCGTCATACATACCCGCCAGCTGATTGGCGACCGGGTTGCGTCGCGGGCGCTCCGTCTTGAGATAGGCCATTTGCGCCGGGATATCGTAGCCCGCGCCGTCGAGCAGGATTAGGGCCTGCAACAGATCCGCACCCAAGCCTTCGGCCTTGAGGTAGGCCCGGTCGAGCGTAACCAGTGCTGCCAGATGGGCGCCTGCTGAATGGCCACTGAGGATAATCCGGCCCCGGGTTTGTGGGCCCAGTGCCACCAGCCGGGCGAGGGCGCGCGCCAGATCTTGAGCCTGTTCGCGCGGCGTGACCGAGGGGACGAGCCGATAGCCCAGAGAGGCAAAATCGTAACCGAGGGCCTTGGCGAAGTCCGGCTTGGCTTCAGTCCGGTCCGGGCTACCGATCGACCAGCCCCCGCCATGGATAAAGACAAAAACACCCTTTGTGCTGTCTGAGATCCCCGAATGCAGGATCACCTGTTTCGGATCGTGGCCATAGGCCAGTCGTTGCAAACGGCCTCTTGTGACCTCGTCCTTGCGTCCCCGAAGCCGCTCTAACCGGCGGGGTGTTGCTTCGACTGTAAGCGGGGGAAGAGCCAAAAGCAGAGGCAGGGAAAAGAGCGCGCGGCGGGGGATCATGGGACGGTCTCCTTCAGGCCAAGTCTATCTCTGTTACGTGACAGCGAATTGAGTTCCGTCGCCTTGGTGTGGCCATAAGATCGCAACTCATCTTTGGGGGGAGCCGCATGGCCAATTCCCTTGAGTGATCGCTTGGGCCGTGGCATGGTTTGTTAACCATAGCGGGGGGTGAGCCATGGATGACGTGATCAAGCTGGTGATGGCCAATCAGGCGCTTTGGATGCCGGTTGCGATTGCATTTGGGCTGTTTGTGTTCTCCGGCCTCAAGATCAATCAGGAATATCAGCGCGCGGTGCTCTATTTTCTCGGTCGCTATGTTGGCACGCAAGGTCCCGGCCTGTTCTGGATTGTTCCCGGGCTGATGTGGCTGACCCGCGTGGATATCCGTATTCTGTCTGTCAATCTCTCGACCCAGGAAACCCTCAGCCGCGATGGCGTGGCGGTTAAGGTCAATGCCGTGATCTGGTATCGCATCAGTGACCCCGGCCGGGCCGTCAATGCGGTGTTGGATCCGCATTCCGCTGTGGTTCAGGCCGCGGAAACGGCCTTGCGCGATACCATCGGCCAGTATGACCTCGATGCGATCCTTAAGGGCCGCGATCAGATCAATTCCAAACTGATGACCCAGTTGGAGCGGTCGGCGGAAAAGTGGGGCATAGATATCGATGCCGTAGAGATGCGCGACCTTGATATTCCGCCGCAGATGCAGCGCGCTCTGGCGCGTGAGGCGGAGGCGACGCGTGAAGCCAAGGCACGCCTGATTAAGGCGCAAGGGGAGCAGGCTGCATCCGAGACCTTAAGCCTTGCGGCCAAAGCGATCACGGCCTCGCCGGGCGCACTGGAAATCCGCCGCCTTCAGACCCTGTCTGAGATTGGCGCTGAGCAGAACAGCACCATCGTTGTGGGGATCCCGCAAGAATTGCTGGAACTGGCGGACCGGGTGGGTAAGAGCAAGGTCTGATCTAGAGGGGCGGACGGCGGGCTTTAGTTGAACTTTTCTGTGTCGCCTTTTGCGCCGCTCTCAGATGCGGCCTTAAATGCCGTGGGGGTCAGGCCCGTTTCGCGCTTGAACGCTTTGTAAAACGTGGATTTTGAGTTGAAGCCAACGTCCATGGTGATTTCGAGCATAGTTTGCTCACCGAGCCTAACTTTTGGTATGGCCGCGCGGATACGCCAGTGTGCAACATAGTCAAAAAAGGTTGTGCCGAGGCGCTCGTTAAGAACCTGTGAGACCCGATTGGGGGCTCCAGAGACATGTCGCGATAACTTCTGCAAAGACAGATTAGGATCCAGATAGAGATGATCCTCTGACATGGCCGTCTTGAGGCGTGCGATCAGCCGTTCCGCCTGGGCCTCATCCAGTGGGGAGCGCGCGTATTTCTCTGTCGGGGTGTTGGGATATGGGCTGTTGTCGAGCGAACCGTGACGTCGCCCATTGATCGCCCCCAAGCTGTCCGCGGCTTCGGGCGTCATGGGAGCGGGGCGGCTGATGAATAAAAACAAAAGTACGCCACCCGTCATGCACAGCACCCATTCAGACGGAAACAGCAGTCCGGGACCGAAGTTGTCGCTGATCAAGGTCAGTGCGACCATGACCCAGAGCCCCCCAACCGATCCCATCAGCCATTCAATCCAGCTCATTTCGAGCCGAAGGATGTTGGAATAACGATCCTTCAGACGATTTCGATAGGCTTTCAGGTCCTGTAACACCCGGATTACATCAAACAGCGATGTGACAATCCACAGGAGGATCAGCGTGATCGTCGAGAGAACCAGTCCGAGCGCCCCTAGCCCTTTGGGAAGTTCGCCATTCAGGAACATCTGATCACGTTCAGGTGCAGGCAGGGCCCAATAGCCAAGCGTCACCAGAACGCCGAACAGCGGGAGTATCCAGAGCCTTGGGCTTGACCGCGTCTCAACGTCAGAGAGGGTCAGGCTTTGGATATAGGCGCGCAACGCCGGAGGGATCGCCAAAAGTACCGGCAGAGTCGCGGCCATATAGTGCGCATAAAGCCCGCGCTGATAGGTTATGATCAAGGGGATAATGGCGAGTAGCGTCAGAAGCGTACTCACGCCGATCAAACGTCCGCGCGATAACGAGGTCAGGCCGGAGTTCGCGCTCAATAGGCTGCCTGCGACCGACAGTCCCAGAATTCCAGCCGAGAGCACTACCATGTTGAAGTCTGGCATCGAGGGTTCCGTTCTTTGTGCCCAGACTGACCGATAGCGTCCGCACATCGCTTCGTCAGCCAAAATCCCGTTCACGCCGTCACGCTCGGACGACACCGTCCCACGGGAGCGCTATCTCGGGGGGCAGGGCTTGGCCAAAGGATCATATGCCGATCCGGATGAGGGACTTATGTTGCAAGCGATTGACGGACTTATGTTGGCCCATGTGTCGCTTGGTGCGGGCGCGATACTCGCCGGTGTCTTGGCTTTTGCCGCACCAAAGGGGCGTCCTGTGCACATTCTGGCGGGGCGGGGATTTGTCGTGATGATGTCGCTCTCGTCCGCCCTTGGCGCGATTTTGGGACTGATCAAGGCCGAACAGTTTTACATTACCTTTCATGCTGGAATTCTTGCCCTGACACTGATCCTTAGCGCCTGGATGGCAGCGCGGGACCGCAGCGGTCAGCCAAGGGGGGCGCATCTGTTCCTGACCGGGATTGCGCTGCTAAACACGGTGGTGCTTGGGTTTGTGGGCGTGAAGGCGCAAGGCGCTGTCGGGGGCACGCTGATGGGGTTTGCCGCTGAGGACTATTTTTTTCTCGCCGGACTGTCCGGTCTTGTCGTGATCATGGATGCTAGCCTGTTATTCAGAAAGGCCGTGTCTGACCGTCATCGGATTGCGCGGCATCTGTGGCGGATGGGTTTGGGTTTTTTTATCGCCGCCGGGTCCGCGTTTACGGGTCCCGGAGCCAAGGCCTTTCCGGAATGGGTTCAGGCCTCCGGTTTATTGAGACTTCCGGAATTCATCACTCTGGCTTTAATTTTGTTCTGGCTGTTCTTTATCTTGTTTCGCCGCGAGAAAGCCATGAAAACGCCGATCTGAGCCGTTCCCAGAGCGCCGGTTTTGCTGTTAGGCTCCGCTTCAAACGGAGGGAGAGACGACATGGCAAAACAGACAGG
>DAITMY010000198.1:0-4593 GCA_036834925.1 Asticcacaulis sp. | reverse complement strand
GATCCTGCAGTCTGCCTTGCTGGATGTGGCCGAAGCCCATGCTGAAACCTTGATGCCGGGCTTTACCCATCTTCAGCCCGCCCAACCGGTGACGCTAGGCCACCATCTGATGGCCTATGTCGAAATGTTTGGTCGCGATGCCGGGCGCTTCAGCGACGCGCGTCGCCGCATGAACGAGTCACCCTTGGGATCAGCCGCCCTCGCCGGATCGCCCTTTCCGATCGACCGGCACAAAACAGCCGAAGCGCTTGGGTTTGACCGGCCCATGGGCAATTCGCTCGACGGGGTTTCGGCCCGGGATTTCGCTCTGGAAGCACTGAGCAGCGCGGCCCTGTGTGCAGGCCACCTGTCGCGCTTTGCCGAAGAGTTGGTGATCTGGACCACGCCTCAGTTTGGCTTTGTCAAATTGTCAGACGCCTTCTCGACTGGCTCGTCGATCATGCCGCAAAAGCGTAACCCGGATGCGGCGGAACTGGTTCGGGCCAAGACCGGACGGATCAATGGGGCCTTGATCGCCCTCATGACCGTTATGAAAGGCCTGCCGCTGGCCTATTCCAAGGACATGCAGGAAGACAAGCCGCCGGTGTTTGACGCCTTTGATGCGCTGGATCTGGCGATTTCGGCGACAGCTGGGATGGTCCGGGATCTAGAGCCCCAGACCGCGCGCATGGCCGAAGCCGCCGGGTCCGGCTTCTCGACGGCCACCGATCTGGCCGACTGGTTGGTGCGCGAACTGAACCTGCCGTTCCGCGATGCCCACCATGTGACCGGGGCCGCCGTGAAGCGCGCTGAGGCCTTAGGTGTGGATCTGGCGCAACTGCCCCTGAGCGAAATGCAGGCCTTCAACCCCGGCATCCATGAGGGCGTGTATAAAGTCCTTACACCCCGGGCATCCTGTGATAGCCGTATGAGCTATGGCGGCACGGCCCCGGCCCAAGTCCGCACCCAAATCGCCCGCTGGAGAGAGCTTCTGTCATGATGTCGCTTACGAAAAAGACCGCCCTGAGTGCCCTCGTCTTGGTCGTGTCCGCGACTGGCCTTGTCGCCTGTGGCAAACAAGGCAAGCTCGAACAGGCCCCGCCGCTTTGGGGCGATAAGGCCAAGGCTGAATACGAAGCCGAGCGCAAAAAAGAAGCCGATGCCAAAGCCGCCGATGACAAGGCCCCGCCGCGCGCTCTGCCGAACGCCAAGCAAGCCAACACCATGCCAGATCCCTATCAACAAAACCGGACCAACCGCGACGCCCCGATCGAAGGCATTGGGAATGATCCGACACGGGGCCCTGCGCGTCCGCAATGAATCACTTCGATTTGAAAGACGGCGCGCTCGCCTGCGAGGGCCTGTCGCTTGAAGTCTTAGCCAAAGCGGTCGGCACGCCGGTCTATGTCTATTCGAGCGCAACCCTCAGCCGCCACTTTACGGTGTTTCGGGATGCGGTGACGGCCCAGCCCGCCTTGCGTAGTGCGGATGGAGAAGCCCCGTTGGTGGCCTTTGCCGTAAAGGCCAACTCGAACCGAGCGGTACTGCGAGTGCTCGCCACAGCAGGCGCGGGGGCAGATACGGTCTCTGAAGGCGAGATCCGCCGGGCGCTTGATGCGGGTGTTCCGGCTTCGGATATTGTTTTTTCCGGCGTCGGCAAGACGGATCCAGAGCTGGCCTTTGCCCTCAAGACTGGGGTCTATCAGATCAATGTCGAGTCGCGCCCAGAAATGGAGCGCCTCGCTCGGGTGGCCGCCTCGCTGCAAATCCGGGCCGATCTGGTCATCCGCGTCAACCCCGGCGTTGGGGCGGGAGGCCATGCCAAGATCACCACCGGCGGAGCGACCGACAAGTTTGGTGTCTCGGCCGCAGAAGCACTGGATCTCTATGACTGGGCCAGCCGCGAGCCTTGGCTCAATCCTTTGGGCTTGGCTTGTCACATTGGCAGTCAAATATCCGATCTGACCCCCATGTCCGCCGCGTTCCGGCAGATGAAAGATCATGTTCTGTCCCTGAGAGCGCGCGGCCTAAGCGTGACCCGCCTTGATCTGGGGGGCGGCCTTGGGGTGCCCTACTTCAATCAGGCCGATCCGCCCTCGCCGGAAACCTTTGCGGCCATGGTTGCCGATGCGGCGGGAGGCCTTGGCGTGCGTTATCTGTTTGAGCCGGGTCGCGTGATTGCCGCCAATGCGGGCGTGCTGCTGACCCGGGTCATCCATGATCACGCGCGCCCCGACGGCGGACGTCGGTTCTTGGTGGTGGACGCCGCCATGAACGACCTGATGCGGCCAGCGCTTTATGAGGCCTTTCACGACATCCGTCCGGTTCGCCCCCGCCCGGATGCCGAAACCGTAACCTATGATGTGGTCGGCCCTGTGTGCGAAACAGGTGACACCTTTGCCCGGGAAAGGCCTTTGCCGCATCTTGAGGCTGGGGATCTGGTGGCCTTTATGTCCGCAGGCGCTTATGGTGCCGTGATGAGCGGTGACTACAACAGCCGTCGGCTTGTGCCCGAAGTTCTGGTACAAGGCGAAGACTGGGCGGTCATAAGGCCGCGCCCCAGCTATGAGGATATGCTGGCGCGTGAACCCTATGCCCCATGGCAGTCACAGCCACCGGCCAGAAGGCCCGGTGAGTAACCAAAGGTAGCCCTGAGTACATCCGGACCATGACCCGTTCCGCTGCCCCTGCTCCGACCGTCTCCGCGCCGCTCAAGGTGCCGGCCTTGGAGTCGGCGATGAACCGGGCCGCCTTAGTCATGAGCTGGGAGCGCTTCGTGCCCGTCTTGGCCCCTTGGGGCGTGCTGGTTCTGGTCATACTGGTCGCCGCCCAATGGTCGGTGTTCGCTCAGCTCCATATACAGGCTCATGTCCTTATCTTATTGTGCGGACTGCTCGTTGCACTGGTTTCCAGCGGTCGCGCCCTTATGCGGTTCCGCTTCCCGAGCCGGGATGACATCCTGCGCCGCCTTGAGACCGATAGCCAATTGCCGACGGGACGGTTGCTAGGCCTCTATGACAGCCCCGCTGCCGGGGATACGGCCCTCTGGCAGGTACATCTCGAACAGGCCCGAGACCTGGCCCCAAGCCTCCGGGTCGGTAAGCCGAAAGCGGGGATCGCCGAAGCCGATCCTTTTGCCTTGCGTTATGTCGCCTTGGTGCTGTTTGCCCTAGGCCTGTTCTGGTCCGGCAGCCCGGATCTGAACCGGCTGCGCGAAGGCCTTATGCCGCAAACCCGCGCGGATGCCGCGCTTGCTTTTACCGTGTCAGGCTGGACCCAGACTTGGGCGTCTTTATCCCGGCCGGTTCGATCCGGAACCGCGCTTCGTGACGTGGGCCTTTCCGCTCGGGCATCCGGTGATGCGGCATTAGCCGCACTGAAGGCCCCGGCGCCATCAGGCACGACACAAAACTCAGAGACACCCGCCGCAGCGCCAAACGGCACCGCTCACTAATCGAGCGCGCCAATCCATGGCAGCGTGCGCCAGCGCCCGCCAGAGTCCAAGCCATAACCGACCAAGTAGCGCGCCGGGAGCTCCACCGCGACATAGTCGGCTTCTGCGGCGCGGGCTTCGGGCCAGGGCTTGCGGGCAAACACCGTTGTGATCACGTGGGCCGCCCCAGCTTCAATCAACAAAGCCTTGGCTTTAAGGATCGAGCGTCCCGAATCCAGAACATCATCCAGCAGCAGCACCGTGCGACCGACCACCGATCGCTGAAGGGGGGCATAGACATCCACCCGCCCGCTGCTTTCGTGCGCATCACCATAGGACGACAGCCACAAGCCGTCGTAACACAAGTGCCGACCACGCCGGGCCAGAGCTCGGGTCAGATCCGCCGTAAACCACAGGCCACCGGATAACAGGCACACGGCCACGGTATCGTCATCCACCAAGGGCATAAGGCGCTCAGCTAGGCCTTCGACCGCCGCAGCAATCCCCGCTGCATCGAGAATACACTCCGGAAGGGCTTTCATGGCGTTTCCTTAGTGGCGAGCCGGATCCGGGCCATGAGGGGCCGCGTCGGCGGGTAAGGCCGGACGCAGTCCGGGCGTCGAGGGGGCATTCGCCTCTGGGGCATGAGCGGGATCGTGACCCGGATCGTGGATATCGGATGCGGGCGCGGCCTGGGGCACAGGGGCGGACGTATCTACGGGGGCAAGGCCCTTATCCGCATGACCCTTGTCGTGCGTGACGCTGGCCTTGTGCGCAGGGGCAGCAGCATGGCCCTTCGCCTTAGACTTTTTTGCTTTTTCGGCGGCTTTGAGTGCCTCAAGATCAAATCCGAGCTCAACCTCACTGGCCTTGTTCAGCGGATCCGGAACAACAAGCACCATCTCTGCCGTTTCACCCGGCTCCACAACCAGCTTACCCGGCGAAAGCGTGATTTCCGTAACGAGCTTACCGGCTACATCCACCGCGACGGCGTGAACCGGGGGCACAGTAATCGCCTTGTCGGTAATATTGCGGACGGTCGCCGTGACTTCAGCAGCAAACCGACCCTTGCTGAGGATCGGTCGCCCTGATGTACGGATGATTTCCAGACCCACAGCATTCACCGGCAAACCGACCGCCGCATAGGCTCCAGCTACCGACGGCATCAACCGCACCGCTTC
>DAITMY010000197.1:0-4639 GCA_036834925.1 Asticcacaulis sp. | reverse complement strand
CCGACCACACCCCACAGACCCGGACCGGTGCCGTTCGCCCCGCCCTTTTCGATCTTGTGGCACGAGGTGCACTTTTTGAAGACGGCCTCACCCGCAGCCAGATCCGCCGAAGCGAGGACCGTACCCCAGTCCGGCAGCATATCGGCCGCTGCGGCATCGGCCCCGCCGCCCTCGCCGCCTTCTTCAGGCACCTCGATGGCATAGCCCGGCTTTTCCGGCGGTTTGACCGAAAACAGCATGTCACTGCCGATTTTTGCACCCATGATCACCAGCACGGTCGCCAGACCTGCGCCAAAGATTTTGTTCAGTTGAAGGTCGCCGCTCATGCCCGCTTAGACGTCCTGTAAAAAAGCGCGGCCCGTACCCGGAAGGCGGGCCCGCGCGCCCCTAATTCTTGCGTCCGGCTCTCTGACACGGTAACGCCGCGTATGCAACTGGACACTTGACTTTACGAGGGGCCAAGATTGCTAAGGATGCGCCGCGCTGCAAGGACAAAATAGAGTATGACGCCGATTATCCTCATTCCGGCCCGCATGAAGGCCACGCGCCTGCCCGATAAGCCGCTGGCCGATATCGGCGGTGTGCCGATGATCGTGCGCGTGCTGCGACAGGCCGAAAAGGCTGAGGCGGGTCCAGTGGTTGTGGCCGCCGGGGAACCGGAAATCGTGGCCGCAGTTGAGGCCGCGGGCGGCAAGGCGGTCCTGACCGACCCCAATTTGCCCTCTGGCTCGGACAGAATTCTGGCTGGACTGCGACAATTTGACCCGAGCGGCCAGTATGACACGGTCATCAATCTTCAGGGGGATATGCCGTTTGTCAGCCCGGATGTGATCACGGCCACTCTGGCGCTGATGCGCGCGGAACCTGAGTGTGACATCGCCACGACGGTGGCCGCCGAATCGTCGCCCAGCGATCGGATCAACCCCGATGTGGTCAAGGCGATCCTGGCGCTCAATGCGGCGGGAACCCAGGGCCGCGCCCTCTATTTCACTCGCTCGACCCTTTTCGGTGAGGGACCCATCTGGCGGCACATCGGCATCTATGGCTATCGCCGCAGCGCTCTGGAGCGATTTACCACCGCCGCTTCGTCTCCGTTGGAGATCCGCGAGCGGCTTGAGCAGCTGCGGGCCCTTGAACTGGGCCTGTCCCTTTATGCTGCGGTGCTGGACACTGCGCCGATCTCTGTCGATACCCCGGCGGATCTCGACGCGGCCCGCGCCGCTCTTTGAGATTTTGATATGACCCAAACCTACAAGATCGCCTTTCAGGGCGAACCCGGGGCCTTTTCACATCAGGCCTGCGTCAGCCATTTCCCCGACCATGCGCCGCTCGCCTGTGCCACGTTCGAAGCCGCGTTTCAGGCCGTCCGCTCCGGACAGTGCCAGTTGGGCATGATCCCGGTTGAAAACTCGCTCGCGGGCCGCGTGGCGGATGTTCACCGGCTCTTGCCCCAATCGGGCCTGAAGATAATTGGCGAGCGGTTTTTACCGATCCACATGCAACTGATGGCCCATCCGGGGGTCAAGGAAGAGGATCTGAAGACTGTCTCCAGCCATGTCGTCGCCCTGGCCCAGTGCCGCAAGGTGATCGAAGCGCTGAAACTCGAAGAACAGGTGGTCTATGACACCGCCGGCGCGGCCAAGGCGCTGGCCGAACATCCCAGCCCGACCCATGCTGCGATTGCTTCGGCTGTGGCGGCTGAGCTCTACGGCCTGACCATTCTGCGCCGGGATATCGAAGATGCGCGCCACAATACCACGCGCTTCTTGGTCATGACCGCCGAAGCCGAACCCGCCCCGCCGCCGTTTACGGACAAGTGCATTACGAGCTTCGTATTCCGGGTGCGCAACCTTCCAGCGGCGCTCTACAAGGCCCTGGGCGGGTTTGCCACCAACGGCGTGAACATGACCAAGCTCGAAAGCTACATGGAAAACGGCGCCTTTACCGCCACCATGTTCTATGCCGAAGTTGATGGTCGCCCGGAAGACCGGGAACTGGCCCTGGCCTTTGACGAGTTGAAGTTCTTCTCCGAGCGGTTCGAGATCCTCGGCGTCTATCCGGCCGATTCGTTCCGTCGTCGCTGAGGCCCTAAGCGCCCTCGCCGTCCGCAAAGGCCCGCAGCATATGGTGGGCAATGGCATAGGCGGGGGCCATCTCCCACTGGGGATGCTGGCCAGCGAGCGCTTGAGCGACCTCTGAGCGGGTTAGCCAGACCGCTTCTGCGATCTCGGTGGGGTCAGGCTTAAGCTCCAACCCTGTGGCGCGGGCGAACAAGCCAACCATCAAGGACGAGGGAAAGGGCCACGGCTGATCCGCCCAGAAACGGACCGCCTCGATCCGCAACCCGACCTCTTCGAACAGCTCTCGGGCACAAGCACCCGCAAAGGTCTCGCCGGGCTCCATGAACCCCGCTAGGGCACTGACCCGTCGCTCCGGCCAGCCTGGGCCACGCCCAACCAAACACACAGGGCCGCGCTCAGGATCGACCGCCACCGCCAGCATGATCACCACCGGATCCGTACGGGGAAAATGCTCGGCGGCACAGCCGCTACAGACCCGCTTCCATCCGCCATCCACACTCTGGCTGGGCTGGCCACACCGCGCACAAAACCGATGACTGTCGTGCCAGCTTAAAAGGCTTCGTCCCGTTGCCACGACATGAGCGGCATCAACAGGCAGGGTCAAAGCGGCTGAACGAAAATCCGCCGTCGGATGATTCGCCCAAATTTCGGCCAGGGATTGAGAAAAGCGCACGGCAAAACAGGGAGATCCGCGCCAGTCGCCAAGAAAAACTGTGTCGGCTTGGTGACAGTTCAGTGCCAACGCTTCGATCGGGATCCTGGCCAGGCCACAAGGATCAGCAGGATCAAGAGCCACCCCGGTCTCGCTGATCAGCACACCCCGGCTCATCGGGTCAGACCACAGAGCATCCGCCTGTCCCCGCTTATGCGCGGCCCGGTCGAGCGCAGAGGCGTTGCCAAAGCCGGAATCCGCAAAGGGGATGATCCGCCCCGTGACCATACCCGCTGCGTTTAAGGGGTCAGGCATTTCGGAGTTCCTTTTCACCGACGATCAACAGCCGAAACCCGCTTTACCATGCTAGCCTCTTGCCACCAGCCCCGGAAAGCCCGATATAGGCCTCGGAGACTGGCGCGGGCGATGGCCTCGCCAACCCGGTCAGGTCCGGAAGGAAGCAGCCGTAACGAGTTTACCTTCGGGTCGCTGTCCAGTCTCCACCGTTTCCCCACAATTTGACACCTTGTGCTTTGCGTTGCCTTGCGACGGCGGGCTGACGCGCCGTGTTTTTCAGGCTAAGACCGACGCATGATAACAGGTGACGATGGCAACCCCTTTGAACCGGCTCCCGACGCAGAGGCTGAACGGGACACGCTAACCCAAGATATTTTCGGGGACTCAAGCGCAGACACGCCTGCATCGTCTGCGCATGCGAAAGACACCGCGAACCAAGGGGCCGCCTATCAGGTTCTGGCACGCAAGTACCGCCCGCGTATCTTTGAGGATCTGATCGGACAGGAAGCCATGGTGCGCACCCTGTCCAACGCCTTTGCCACGGGACGGATTGCTCATGCCTTTATGCTGACTGGGGTGCGGGGGGTCGGCAAGACCACGACGGCCCGCCTGTTAGCGCGCGCGCTGAATTATGAGACCCCGGCCCAAAACGGCCCCAGTGTCGATCTGCGGTCCGAAGGCCGTCATTGCCGGGCGATCATCGAAGGCCGCCACATGGACGTGCTGGAAATGGACGCCGCCAGCCGCACCAAGGTCGATGAGATGCGCGAGTTGCTCGATTCGGTGCGATATGCGCCGGTCGAAGCCCGCTACAAGGTCTATATCATCGACGAAGTGCACATGCTCTCGACGGCGGCCTTCAATGCGTTGCTGAAAACCCTTGAAGAGCCGCCGCCCCACGCCAAGTTCATCTTTGCCACCACCGAAATCCGCAAGGTGCCGGTGACCATCCTCAGCCGTTGCCAGAGATTTGACCTGCGGCGCGTTGAGCCCGAGGTGCTGATCCCGCATCTGGAAAAGATCTGCGGCCTTGAAGGCGCGCGGGTCGAAGCTGAAGGGTTGTCGTTGATTGCCCGCGCCGCCGAAGGGTCCGTGCGTGATGGTCTGTCCCTGCTGGATCAGGCCCTGGTTCAGGTCGAGCGCGGCCAGAGCGTGCCCACGGCGATTGTCCGCGACATGCTGGGTCTGGCGGACCGTGCCGCCACCATTGCCCTGTTTGAACACACCATGGCGGGCCGAACCGGCGAGGCGATCGAAGCCTTCCGAACGCTTTATGGATTTGGCGCAGACCCCGTCCAGGTGATGGGCGATCTGATGGAACACTGCCACATGGCCAGTGTCGCCAAGGTGCTCGGCCCCGACGCCACGCGCCTGCCACAGGATCAGGCGGCGCAGCTGACGGCGCTGGGCGCGACCTTGTCGGCCGGGACCTTGTCGCGGGTCTGGTCGATGCTGCTCAAGGCCTTCGAGGAGGTGCGGCGTGCGCCGGATCCGGTGGCCGCTGTAGAAATGGCCTTGGTGCGCCTGTGCTATGCCGCTGACTTGCCCGGCCCAGAGGAGGCCTTGAAGCGCCTGCAGGCCGGGGACCCCCTGAGTGGAGGCCCCGGCC
>DAITMY010000196.1:0-4695 GCA_036834925.1 Asticcacaulis sp. | reverse complement strand
GTCTGGGGCCGCGGCTATGTGCTGCGTGACCCGTCCGAAGGGGCCGTGGCCGCTTAATCCGGCCATACTCGACTGAGACTTTGAACACCCGCCGGACCCCTACCGGCGGGTGTTTTCGTTCTGCGTATCGCGTCAAAAGGGACCTTAAGGCAAGGCCCAGACCGCGCAGTTTTTGATCTCAAAGTCTTCGAGTTCGCGGGTCGTCGGCACCTGATAGCGAGCCAGCTGCGTCAGGCCTTCGCGGGGGAAATAGGTCCGTCCCGGATCACCGATCAGAACCCGCGTGCCCCGGGACCGGGCTAAGCCCAACCACTCTAAGACACGGTCGGTCATGGGTTTTTCGTAGCACACATCGCCCGCCAGGATCACATCGACCAAGGGCGGTGACTGGTCCAACAGGTTATCACCACAGAAGGTTACGAAGACCCCGTTCAGTGCCGCATTCAGGGGGACCGCCGCCGCGCAATAGGGATCGATGTCACAGGCCAGAACGGATGCGGCACCGGCCTTCATGGCCGCCACCGCCACCAGACCCGAGCCGGTGGCAAAGTCGAGCACCCGGCATCCAGCCACGGTTTCGGGATGGTCAAGCAGGTAGCGCGCCAGAGCCTGCCCGCCCGCCCAGGCAAAGGCCCAAAACGGCGGCGGCACCCCCAAGGCCCCGAGGTCTTCTTCGGTTAGTTGCCAGAGCGGTGTAACTTCATCAGCCTGATAGAGCTTAAGTTCTGGCGTGTGGCCCGGGGCAAGGGGGCGCGTATGGGCAAGGATAAAGGCCTTGTGGGCCGTGAGATCATCCGGAACCGGGGTAATGCCGACCGGCTCAGGCACCGGGCTGCTTACGCGGTTTGGGTTGGCCGCCAAATTCCGCGGCATAAGCGGGGGCAAGCACGGGCTTGAGTTGCTCGGCACTCAGGGTCACCTCGTAATCCCCCTCGGCATAGGAGCCCACTTCGTAGGGCGAGAACAGGAAGGTCAAGCCGCCCGCCGTTTGGCCTCCAGCGGCGGGTGTGAGGATAAAGTTGCTCTCGGCAATCTTAGGACAGGCAAAGGTTTCGTCCTGCTTGACCGGCTCCCCAAGACGCTGGCTGCGCTGGGCTTCGACTTCCTGACAGAGCCGCTTTTCCAGAACACTGAAATTGGCGTCCGGTTTGAAGATCGCCTTCAGTTCGACCGGGGCCTTGGTGGTCTTGTCCCACAGATAGCCACTGGTGCCGTGGTTGGGGTGGGCCCCGCCGGTGTTGACATAGCTGGCAACGGCCAAGCTCAGCAGGCGCGGGGTTTCATGCTCCAGCGTATAGGTCGTGTCGAGCTCATAGGTCGAAAGCGGGTATTCGCTTGGACCTTCGGCCTTAAAATCCTTGTGGTCCTTTACGGCGCTGGCGATGAAGTCTTCGTTGGTGGTCTTCAGGCTGGCCAGCAGAGCGGCATGCAGTTCCGGAAACGCCTTGACTTGCTCGGGCAAGGTAAAGGTGACCTTGTAGCTTTCTGCGCTTTGGGTTTCGGTCAGAGGCATAGCGGCACTGGCCGAAGCGGTTTTATCCGTCTTGTCCGCGGGCGGGGTGCATCCGCTTAGGGCTGCGACAAGGCCCAAAAGGGCGAGAGTCGACATCAGGGCCTGGGCGTTGCGGACGGTCATGGTGTTCAACATGGCTAACCTTTCCAATGGGCGGCGATCAGCGCCACAATAAAAATGAGTCCAACCTGGATGTTGGACTTGAATAGATTTAAGGCCCGAACGGGATCATTCAGACGGACCCTTAGGCCTTGCCACCCCATATGGGCGGCGGCGATCAGCAACACAATGAGCCCGAGCGGACCGCTATCGGCCAAGACCAAGGTCAGGCCAATCAGGCCCACACAGACGACATAGGCGAGACTGACCCCAGAGGCGGTCTGGTCGCCCAGACGCCGGGCGGTGGATTTCACCCCGGCCAAAGCATCGTCTTCAATGTCCTGTATGGCATAGATCGTATCATAGCCTAGGGTCCAGAACAGCAGGGCGACGTAGAGGAAACCCGCCTCAAGGCTGAGGGTTCCCGACGCGGCGGCATAGCCCATCAGTGCGCCCCAATTGAAGGTCAGACCAAGCCAGGCCTGGGGCCACCAAGTGATGCGCTTCATGAACGGGTAGGCGGCGACGAGCAGCAGCGAGGCCAGACCGAGACCCCAACATAGGGGGGGCAGGGAGAACAGGATCAGGGCGCTGAGGCCGCAACAAACACCGATAAAGCCAAACGCCTGTTTGACGGAGATCTGACCACTGGCCACCGGCCGGTTACGGGTCCGTGCGACGCGAGCATCGATATCCCGATCGACGATGTCATTGAAGGCACAGCCCGCGGCTCGCATCAGAGCCGAGCCGATCAGGAACAACCCGGCCAGTCGGATCAGGTCGGGCCAAGTCAGGAGCAACTCGGGTTTTTGGAGGGCTGCCAGGGCAAGGCCCATCCAGCCGGGCAGCATCAACAGCCAGATCCCTACTGGGCGGTCAAAGCGGCCCAGTTTCAGCCAGGGGCGCAAGGCCGCTGGCGCATAGCGGTCAACCCAATTGGTTGGCGCCGCATCAGGCAGGACGTCCGAAGGCTCAGGCGGTGCGGGCAGGGGATTCGCAGGGACAGACATGCCTCCTGTCTAGCCGATTGGCGCGGAAAAATCTTGTTTTTACCTAAGGAATTGATTTGAAAATGACACTTTTTCATTTTACGTCATGTTCTTGGTTTCTGTCATAAAGGGTGTGGTCATGACCTTACCTAGCCGCGAATCCCCGCCCTTCACTCTGGCCCTAGCCGCCAATGGACGCGTGGTGATACCCGCTGCGATACGCTCGGAGATGGGGCTAAAAACGGGCGGACGGCTGATCGCGCGGCTTCTGGATGGCGTGCTTATTCTCGAACCGCTTTCAGACGCAATCGATCGGGTCCAGGCTCACGTTAAGGCCAAGATCGGTCCTCAACTCATGACCGGGGAACGGCTATCCGAGGCCCTGATCCAACAGCGACGTCAGGATGCTGTCCGCGAGGACAGCTGAGTATGGTGACGCCATTGGATGCAGGGGAATATCGCTTCGTCTTGGACAGTTCGGCGGTGCTATGCCTGCTGATGGCCGAGCCGGGCGAGGCCGTGGTGCGCGAGGCCTTGCCCGAGGCTTGTCTGTCGGCGGTTAACTTTGCTGAAGTTCAGTCGAAATTGGCAGATTACGGCATGTCGCCACACGAGACGACGGCGTTGATTCAAAGCTTAGGTCTTGCCATCGTCAGCTTTGATGCCGTCCAAGCCGAAGCATCGGGGGCCATTCGCGCGTTGACGCGTAACTTGGGATTTTCTTTAGGGGACCGGGCCTGTCTGGCCCTCGCGCAGTGTCTGGGTGTGCCGACTTTGACGGCGGACCGAGCTTGGGCCAGCGTTCCAGAGATTGAGGTCCGCTTGATCCGCTAGCGGGTCCTAAACCTTGATGTCGAGCACCGCGCCGATCATTTGGTTGGCAACCTTGGCCGTTTTGACATTAGCCTCAAAGGCGGTGCGGCTGGTGATCTGGGCGGCCACTTCCTTGACAGGATCGACCGGGATGTTGGGGTTGCCCAGACCGGCTGTGCGCACAGCGCTGTCCTCAAAGGTCTTGATGGCCTTGTTCATCCCATAGGCCGCAGTCGCGTAGGCATTGGCGGGTGAGGTCACCCGTGACACGTCGTACATGGTCCGGCTCCTTGCCGAACGGGGCCCTCTGCGCCTTTTGCGCCGTGACCCGGATATAGCCCGTTTTTCGGACTTATCCACAGCGTATCAGGCCAAGTTTAAAGCCGAGTTTACACCTATCCTTAATGCGCAAAAACCAATGGCAGGGTGTTTAGGCCTTGTCCGAGGCCACGGGGCCTGAGATGACACCGTCATTCAACAGATTTGAGGGGCCGGCGTGTTTTCAGCGATTTTGTTTGATTGTGACGGGGTTCTGGTCGACTCCGAAATTCTATCCCTTCAGGTCGAGATCGAGACCCTTAAGGAAAGCGGACTGCATTTCGAAATGAACCAGTTTGCCGGGCGGTTCATGGGCATGCACCACACGGAATATGTAGCGGCGCTGGATGCGGTATGTCGTGCCGAAACCGGCCAGCCCTTGCGATCGGACTACTATGCCCGGGTGGCGGAACGCTGCGAGCGGGTCTGGGCCGACAGCCTGACCGAAGTGCGCGGGGCCGCGGCGGTGATTTCCCGACTGGATGCCAACCTGCCCAAGGCAGTGGCCAGTTCCTCCCGACTTGAGCCCTTGCGGGCCAAGGTGGCCAAGACCGGCCTAGCGCCATTTTTTGGTGAGCATGTCTATTCCGCCGATCAGGTCGCGCGCGGCAAACCTGCGCCAGACGTCTATCTCTATGCCGCTGAGCGCATCGGTGTCGCGCCGGAGGCTTGCCTGGTGATCGAGGACAGCGCCAATGGCGTGCTGGCTGGCTTGGCGGCCGGGGCCACCGTCTGGGGCTTTACCGGTGGCAGCCATGCCTGGCCGGGCCATGAAGATCGCCTGTCGGAAGCCGGCGCTCATGCCGTCTTTTCGAGCTGGGCGGATGTGGCAGAGGCGTTAAAGATTCCGGTTTCGGCTTAAGGCACCCTCCGCCCCATGAGGGGGCACTTCCGTTGGGAGCAAAAAGGAAGTAAGTCTCTGTTTCTCCTCCCCTTTCCAAGGGGAGGTGGACCGCTTAGCGG
>DAITMY010000195.1:0-4700 GCA_036834925.1 Asticcacaulis sp. | reverse complement strand
GGCCTGATCAGTGTGATTACCAAGGCTCCGACCTTTGCCCCGTCTGCTGAAGCCGAAGTGACGGTTGGCAATCGGGGGCTCAAGGGTGGATCCGTCAGCGTCACCGGGCCGTTGTCTGACCAGATCGCCGGTCGGCTCTATGTGGCCAAGCGTGAACGCGATGGGCAATACAGCCTTCGTACCGGCACCGGGCCGCGCACGGACCGTGAAGATGGGGATACGAACTACTTTACGACCCGTGGCCAGCTGCTTTTCGTGCCGCACGCGCGTGCTCAGGTTCGGATCATTGCCGACTATACCCGCCGTGATGAGGCCTGTTGTGCCGGAGTGATGATTACGCGTGGGGCCACTGCCAACTGGATCGATGGTCTGGCCCCTGATGAAGGGGTCGCCCCCGTCGCCAATCCGGGTGCTCGGGTGGCCTGGTCCAATCGCTCGACCCGTCAAAAGCTCGTCGATATGGGAATATCGGCCGAAACCACCCTAGAGCTTGATGGGGGCCTTAAACTCATCAGCTTGACCTCAGCCCGGTTCTGGGACCACAACAACGGCTATGATGCGG
Source organism: Asticcacaulis sp. (assembly GCA_036834925.1). Lineage (GTDB taxonomy): Bacteria > Pseudomonadota > Alphaproteobacteria > Caulobacterales > Caulobacteraceae > Asticcacaulis. Next base: position 4,138 of record DAITMY010000195.1, on the reverse strand, counting down.
ATTTCAGCACCGCTGACATCTATTATCGCAACGACAACGGCAGCTTTGGCAATCGCTTTGAGACCTTAAGCCAGGAGCTGCGGCTTGAAGGTCAAGCGGGTGCGCTGGACTGGAGCGCGGGGGTCTATCTGGCCAGCGAGCGTTTGGAGCGCCGGGATGAGTATCTCTATGGCAAGGATTACGAGCCCTACATCGGTCTCTTGCTGTCGGGTGGGGCCGATGCTGGCCGGGTCAGCGCTCTGACGGGACTTGTTAGTGGTCAATCCTTCCTCTCGGGGCTTGGGTCGCGCGATGCCTATACCCAGACCAGCAACACTCTGGCGGTCTTTTCCCAGAACAGCCTGACCCTTCGGCCTGACCTGATCTTGACGGGTGGGATCCGGGTGACCCGCGAGGACAAGTCCCTGACCTCGGATCATGCCAATACCGATCAGGGCCGGGCCTGTTCCGCCGCTCAAGCACGCGGATCTTCGGGCCTTGGTGTGCTGTGCCTGCCCTGGTCCAATCCGGCGTTTAACGCCCTGACCTATGTGCAGGATCAGTCAGAAACGGCGACCTCTGGCACGCTTAAGCTGGCCTGGACGCCCGTCACGGATCTGATGACCTATCTAAGTTACAGCCGAGGCTGGAAGGCGGGGGGCTTTAACCTCGATCGCGAACAGACGGCGACCTTTGCGGCGGATCTGGATACCCGCTTCGGTGCGGAAACGGTTGACGCCTATGAGCTCGGTGCAAAGTGGCGTGGGTTTGACGGGGCTGTGGCCGTCGATGCGGCCCTGTTCCATCAGGCCTTTAAAGACTTCCAGCTCAATACTTTCCTTGGCACCACCTTTTTGGTCAAATCGGTCCCGGAGCTGACGGCACGCGGGGCCGAGGCGGATGTGCGTTGGACCACACCCATGCCGGGCCTAAGCCTGCTGACCAGTGTCACCTTTACTGAAAGCCAGTTTGGATCGGATCCGGTGGTGGGGTTGCCGCTGGTGGCCAATTCACGGGCGGCGTTCGCCCCGAAATGGTCCGGATCGGTGATCGCCCGCTATCAGCGCAGCCTCAGGGCTGACCTCAAGGCTGGCGGCCAGATCGCCGTGCGCTATAACAGCGCCTATAACACCGGCTCGGACCTGTTGCCGTCGAAGATCCAGCCCGCCTATAGCCTCGTCAACGCGCGCCTGTGGCTGGCCGGGGATGCGGATCGCTGGGCGCTGGAGGCCTTTGCCGATAACCTGACGGATGAGCGCTATTATCAGGTCGCGTTCAATGCGCCCTTCCAGGCGGGCACGCTCAATGCCTTCCTGGGGCAACCCCGGACGGTGGGGGTGACGCTGCGCCTGCGCCGCTAAGCGACCTTGCCAGCCGGTCTCGTCCGTGAAAATCGGGCGGGATCGGAGGGTTGGGCTTGCATTTTTGTTGGGTTTGGCGTTTCAGCCTCGGTCATGACCTATGCCGTTTCTGTCCTGACCATGTTCCCCGAGGCCTTCCCCGGCCCGCTTGGCGTGTCGTTAATCGGCACAGCTTGGCGTGAAGCCAACCTTTGGTCGCTGGAAACAGTGGACATTCGGGCTTTTTCGAGCGATAAGCGCGGCTTTCTCGACGACACCCCTGCCGGGGGCGGTCCGGGACAGGTCCTGAAGGCGGATGTAATCGCTGCGGCGGTCGACAGTTTGCCCGATGATGGACGGCCCCGGATCTATATGAGTGCCCGGGGGCGACCCCTCACTCAGGCACGCGTTCGGGACTGGGCGGCGGCACCGGGTCTGGTGGTTCTGTGCGGACGGTTCGAAGGTGTGGATCAGCGGGTCCTTGAGGCGCGCGGGTTCGAAGAGATTTCTGTGGGCGATGCAGTCCTTGCCGGAGGCGAGGCGGCGTCCATGGTCACGATTGAGGCCTGTGTGCGCCTGATCCCCGGGGTTCTGGGGGCCGCCGCAAGCCTTGATCAGGAGAGTTTCGAAGATGGGCTCTTAGAGCATCCGCAGTACACGCGACCGCGGACGTTTGAAGGGCTTGATATTCCTGAGGTTCTGCTCAGTGGGGATCATAAAAAGGTCGCCCTCTGGAAACAGCAGCAGCGTCAGGACACCACGCGGGAGCGGCGGCCAGACCTCTGGGCGGCGTATCTCGCCAACTTACAGGCAAAGGGCAATTAAAGCCCCAAGGAGATGACATGAATATCCTGCAGCAGATCGAAGCTGAAGAAGTCGCAAAACTGAGCCAGGGCAAGACCATTCCGGACTTCCAACCCGGTGATACCCTGCGCGTCAACGTGCGCATCAAGGAAGGCGACCGCGAGCGCGTCCAGGCCTACGAAGGCGTCTGCATCGCCCGCGCCGGTGGCGGCATCAACGAGAATTTCACGGTCCGTAAGATCAGCTTCGGCGAAGGCGTCGAGCGCGTGTTCCCGCTCTACTCGCCGATGATCGAGTCGATCGAAGTCAAGCGCCGCGGTGTCGTGCGTCGTGCCAAGCTTTACTATCTGCGTGACCGTCGCGGTAAGTCGGCCCGGATCGCCGAGCGCGCTATGGTCCGTAAGGACGACAGCGCCACCGAGGCCTGATCTTTTAGCTATTCAGCGCAAAACGCCCTCCGGTCTGCGGACCGGGGGGTTTTTTGTGCGCGACAACCCTCCATATCCACGGGATAACAGAGCTCAAGGCTTCATGTGAGACCCAAGGGGTTCAAGACGTGGGAGGGATTGTGATGAAACACTGGATGATCCTCGTGTCGGCATTGGCGCTTAGCGCGTGCCAACAGCAAACCGGGCAAGCGGCCCCCAAGCCCGAAGCGCGGGCTGAAACGGAATCCGTGACGGTCACCGACTATGCCACGGGGCTTGAACAACCCTGGGGCATGGCGTTCTTGCCGGATGGCCAGCTTCTGGTGACGGAAAAAGCGGGACGTCTGCAACGGGTCAATAAGGCGGGTCAGCTCACCGAAATCATGGGTGTCCCGCCGGTGTTCGATGTGGGCCAGGGCGGCCTGCTCGACGTTGCCGTGGATCCCCAGTTCGTGACCAACAGCTTTATCTATCTGTCTTTCTCTGAACCTGAAGCCGGGGATCAGGCCGGAACGGCCGTGGCCCGGGCGCGTTTGGTCGGGGATAAGCTCGAAGACCTCAAGGTGATCTGGCGGCAAACCCCCAAGGTGCGCAGCGGCCATCACTGGGGCTCGCGGCTGGTGTTTGCCCGGGACGGGACCTTGTTTGTTACAACGGGTGACCGGGGCGGCCAGCGTAACCGGGCACAGGATCTGTCGAGCACGATCGGCAAGGTGATCCGCATCAATACCGATGGCACGATCCCGTCGGATAATCCCTTTGTCGGTCAGGCCGGTGTCCCGCCCGAAATCTGGTCCTATGGCCACCGCAATATGCAGGGCGCGGCGCTTCACCCTGTGACTGGAGAGCTGTGGACCCACGAACACGGGGCCAAGGGCGGGGATGAAATCAACAAGACCCTGGCTGGGAAAAACTACGGCTGGCCCGTGATTACCTGGGGTGTGGACTATTCGGGCCTGCCCATCGGTGAGGGGCGGACCAAGCCGGGTATGGAACAGCCCTTGCATTACTGGGACCCGTCGATCGCGCCATCGGGCATGGTGTTCTACACCGGGGACGCCTTTAAAAGCTGGAAAGGCAGCGTGCTGATCGGCGCCCTAAAGCTTCAGTATTTGTCGCGCCTGACCCTAGAGGGCGACAAGGTGGTTGCCGAGACCAAGCTCCTCGAAGACATGGAGGAGCGGGTCCGGGATGTCGAACAAGGCCCTGATGGCTTGATCTATGTCGCCTTTGATAATGCGGATGGCCGCATCGTGCGGTTATCGCCGGGGACGAAGTAAGATCGCGCCGAGGGTGACACTCCGGCAAAACAAAGGGCGTCTGGATTAACCAGACGCCCTTTTTGATGGCCTATAAGGCTAGGATCAGACGCCGGTCGTGGCCGGGCGGGAGGCGGGGGCAGCAGCGGGCTTCTGAGCTGGTGCCGCCTGAGGTGCCGCTTGGGGCGGCGTTTGCGGGGCCAGTGTTGCGGCGGGCGGTGTTTGCGCCGGAGCCGGGTCGGTGACGTCGGCGGCATCTGGGCCCACGGCAGTCGGAAGCTCAGAGCCCGGCATGACGGGGGCGGGCAGGGCCTCTTGCGGGACCGGG
>DAITMY010000194.1:0-4717 GCA_036834925.1 Asticcacaulis sp. | reverse complement strand
GAAGCGGACGCAGCGCGTGCACTGGATGCAGCGGGTCATATAGGTGCGGATGGTCGGCCCGAGGTACTTTTCCTCAACGGCGCGCTTGTTCTCGCTGAAACGCGAGCCGTCGCGGCCATAGGCCATGGCCTGATCCTGAAGATCGCACTCGCCGCCCTGGTCACAGATCGGACAGTCGAGCGGATGGTTGATCAACAGAAATTCCATCACGCCTTCGCGGGCCTTGGTGACCATCGGCGTGTTGGTGAAAATTTCCTGGCCTTCTGCGGCCGGCAGCGCGCAAGAGGCCTGCGGCTTCGGCGGTCCCGGCTTAACCTCGACGAGGCACATGCGGCAGTTGCCCGCAATCGACAGGCGCTCATGATAGCAGAAGCGCGGGATTTCTTCGCCCGCCAGTTCGGCGACCTGAAGCACGGTCATCCCAGGTTCGAACTCGACCTCGACGCCATTGACTTTAGCTTTAGCCATTTGGGACCACCTCACTGTTTTCCAGCAAACGCCGGGCCTTCTTTTCAGTATAGAACTTATGTATTTTGAAGCCGGAGTAAATCGGACCCCACAAAACACTAAGTAAAATCAATGCGTACCAAAAAGTAAAGAATTCGCCTTCTGTAGGCATATATACACCCAGAAAAGAAAGAAGTATTGGCATAATATGCCACAGCACCCAAGGCGCAATCGTCAGGCCAATACCTGTAAGGGCCGTGGCGATAGAATCCTTAAACAATAAAACACTCAATAAAATACCAAACAAAATGATAAACCAACCTACGGAAAGTAACAGCACCGCGGTAGCATAAGAAACTGCAAAATTACCAGTTAATCCCATCCCCTCTACTCCGCAGCTAGGGCCGCGCCGGGGACATTCCCCTTGCGGCTCCGATAGAGGTGAATGCGATCTTCGATCTCGTGACGGAAGTGCCGGATCAGACCCTGAATCGGCCAGGCCGCCGCATCGCCGAGCGCACAGATGGTGTGGCCTTCGACCTGCTTGGTCACATCGAGCAGCATGTCGATTTCCGCCGGATCGGCGTCACCCTTGACCATGCGCTCCATGACGCGCCACATCCAGCCGGTGCCTTCGCGGCACGGCGTGCATTGGCCGCAGGATTCATGCTTGTAGAAGTAGCTCAGGCGGGCAATGGCGCGGATCACGTCCGTGGATTTGTCCATCACGATCACCGCCGCGGTCCCGAGGCCAGAGCCCAGAGCGCGCAGGGCGTCAAAGTCCATCGGCAGATCTTCGCACTGTTCGGCCGTGATCATCGGCACCGACGATCCGCCCGGGATCACGGCCTTGAGATTGCCCCAGCCCCCCCGAATACCGCCACAGTGGTCCTCGACCAGCTTGCGGAACGGGATCGACATGGCCTCTTCGACGTTACAGGGACGCTCGACGTGGCCCGAGATACAGAACAGCTTGGTCCCGGCATTGTTCGGACGCCCGAACCCGGCGAACCACTCGGCCCCCCGGCGCAGGATCGTGCCCACGACGGCGATGCTCTCGACGTTGTTGACCGTGGTCGGGCAGCCATAAAGCCCGGCCCCGGCAGGGAACGGCGGCTTCAGACGCGGCTGACCTTTTTTGCCCTCAAGGCTTTCGAGCAGCGCGGTTTCCTCGCCACAGATATAGGCCCCGGCCCCATGGTGGACATAGAGGTCGAAAGGATAGCCGTGGATATTGTCCTTGCCGATCAGCTTGGCCTCATAGGCCTGTTTGATCGCCGCTTCGAGCACTTCACGCTCGCGGACATACTCGCCGCGAATGTAGATGTAGCAGGCGTGGGCCTGGATGGCATAGGAGGCGATCAGACAGCCTTCGATCAGCAAATGCGGATCGTGGCGCATGATTTCCCGGTCCTTACAGGTGCCCGGTTCCGACTCATCGGCATTGACCACGAGGTAATGCGGACGATCCCGCACTTCCTTGGGCATGAAGGACCACTTCATCCCGGTCGAGAACCCGGCCCCGCCGCGCCCGCGCAGCCCCGAATTCTTGACATTGGTGATGATCCATTCGCGGCCACAGGACAGGATATCCTTTGTCCCGTTCCAGCATCCGCGCGCCTTTGCGCCCTCCAGACCCCAGTCATGCAGGCCGTAGAGGTTGGTAAAGATGCGGTCCTTGTCTTCGAGCAACCCTGCCATGGACATCAACCTTCAGAACGATACTGCTTTGCCCACCGCGCCCGGCGGACATTCGCGTAAATAAAAAGACCTATGCCAAGACCGACCAAGGCATAGCCCGGCCAACTCAGCCAAACGGGTAGCACCCCACCGGTCCCGCCAACGATCAAAAACGCCCCGGTCAAATTCATCGCTAAGGATGCCAGACGCGTATTCGCCCCTTTTAGCTTGTAAGCTAGGGCAAAGGCCTCATCGGTGGGACGGGGTGTCTCGGTCATGCGCCCGCCTCAGGAACCGGCGCATTCGGGATGCTGATCGGACGCGCTGCCGAGCCATCATAAAGCGACGGATCGGTCAGGGTCGTCGGGCCGCCGAGCGGCTCGCTGGTCTTGCGCCCGCCGTAAGAGCCTGGCTCCGGCTTTTTGCCACTGCGGAAATCGTCAATGATCTGCGCGAGGGTTTCCGGCGTCAGGTCCTCGTAATAGTAGTCGTTGATCTGGGCCATCGGTGCATTGACACAGGCCCCGAGGCACTCGACTTCCTGCCAGGTGAACTTGCCGTCGTCGGACAGGTGGTCCTTCGGACCAATCTGTTCCTTGCAGACCTTCATCAGGGCGTCCGAGCCGCGCAGCATGCACGGGCTAGTGCCACAGACCTGAATCAGGGCCGCCGAGCCGACCGGCTCCAGCATGAACATGGTATAGAATGTCGCGACCTCATAGACGCGGATATAGGGCATGCCCACCAGCTCTGCGATCGCGCGCAGCGCCGGTTCACTGACCCAGCCTTCTTGTTTTTGCACCAGCCACAGGATCGGGATCACCGCCGACGCGCGGCGCGCCTCGGGGTATTTCTGGATCCACCAATGGGCCTTTTCCAGCGTTTCAGCGCTGAAGCTGAAGCTGGCGGGCTGATCCTTGGCGAGACGGCGTACAGACATCGATCAGGCCTTCACGAATTGAACACGGGCGATCTTGTCGCCAGAGAAAGAATAGATCGCCGCAACCTCAAACGGCGCGGCATCGGGCGACCGGAACACGCGTTCATGGTCGATAACCGTGGATCCCACAACCATGCGACCCAACAACACGACACGGTTCTGTGGATATTGCGCAAACAGGGCCGCATATCGGTCACGATAAGCCTCGAGGCCTTCGAGATTGGGCGCGGCATTCAGGTCAGCGACGGTCACGTCATCTGCAAAGTAGGACACAAACGCTTCGATATCCTGGGCGTTGTAGGCGTCCAGCTGCGCTTGCGCGATGGCTTCGGGTGACATTGGGCGCGATCCGTTGCTCATCCCTCGCCTCCCGACTGGGCGGCAAAGGCATCCCAGCGCTTGGTGCGGGCCTCGATCACGCGCTTGCGGGCCGCATCCACCACCGGCAGACGACGCGCGCCCAGCATCAGCACCAGACCCACAGCTAGCAAACCCAGTAGCATGGGCGAGCCTTGGGCAATCAGGCCCTGCTCGACGGTAAAACGCAGGGCAATCGCGGCCACAAGCAAGGGCAAGAAGGTCGTCACCTCGATCACCAGATCCTTGAGGTACCCGTCCTTACCGCCCACATGATAGGGCCAAGCCGCCTTGCCAATCTGGAAGCGCAGCGCCACGGACAAGGCCAGCACGCCCAGTGCAATCAGCACGGTCAGGAGCAATCCGACAGGGCCCTGTAGGTATTCGCTCATCGGTCGATTTCCCCGAACACGATATCGAGCGACCCCAGGATCGCAGACACGTCAGCCAACAGGTGGCCGCGGTTCATCCAGTCCATCGCCTGAAGGTGTGCAAAGCCGGGCGCGCGGATCTTGCAGCGATAGGGCTTATTGGAGCCATCCGAGACCAGATAAACGCCAAACTCACCCTTGGGCGCTTCGACGGCCGCATAGACTTCGCCCTCAGGGGTCTTAAAGCCTTCGGTATAGAGCTTAAAGTGGTGGATTAGCGCTTCCATCGAGCGCTTCATCTCGGCGCGGCGCGGCGGCGTGATCTTGTTGTCGGTCAACAGCACCGGACCCGGCTCTTTGCGCAGACGATCCAGGCATTGTTCCATGATGTGGATCGACTGCTTCATCTCTTCGATGCGGCAGAGGTAGCGATCCCAGCAGTCGCCGTTCTTGCCAACCACGATATCAAAATCGAGGTCGGCATAACACTCATAGGGCTGGCTCTTGCGCAGATCCCAGGCCACGCCCGAGCCGCGAACCAGAACACCGGTAAAGCCCCAAGCCAGAGCCTGTTCTTTGGAGACCACACCGATGTCGACGTTGCGCTGCTTGAAGATGCGGTTTTCGGTAACCAGCGCTTCGATGTCCTTGAGCACCTTGGGGAAGGCGCGGCACCAAGCGGCCATGTCCTCGATCAGCTCGGGCGTCAGGTCTTGGTGCACACCGCCCGGACGGAAATAGTTGGCGTGCAGACGCGCCCCGCAAGCGCGCTCATAGAACACCATCAGCTTCTCGCGCTCTTCGAAGCCCCAGAGCGGCGGCGTCAGCGCCCCCACGTCCATGGCCTGGGTCGTCACGTTCAGCAGGTGCGACAGGATCCGGCCAATCTCCGAGAACAGCACGCGAATGAGCTGAGCACGGA
>DAITMY010000193.1:0-4772 GCA_036834925.1 Asticcacaulis sp. | reverse complement strand
GGGTCTGGGTCCGTGATCGGGGGGCCATGCGTCGGCCAAAGGACCTGAAAACCTTCAGCCTTTACACGCCTCAAGCTGGCCATATAGGCCCCCATGTGTCCGTCCGGCGGCACGATCACGGTGGTGGACCAGCCCATAATGTGATCGCCGCAAAACAGACCCCCAAGATGATCCAGCGCAAAGCACAGGTGATCCTGACTATGTCCCGGGGTTGCCAGCACCCTTAGGCTTAGGTCTCCCAGCTCAAGTGTTTGTCCATCCGATAGCAGTGCATCCGGGTGAAAGCTGTCATCTCTGTCTTCTTCGATGGCAACGGACTCTGTGCTCGCGCTCGCGGGCGCGCTGGCAAGGTCTGGTCCGGGGGCGGCCATGACCGTAGCGCCGGTTTTTACCGATAGCGCGCGTGCCAGCGGACAGTGGTCCCGGTGCCGGTGAGTCACGAGGATCGCCCGCACCCGCGCCGTACCAATGGCAGACAGAAGTGCTTCAAGGTGCGCCGGATCCTCCGGTCCAGGATCGATCACGACCAGATCAGTCGTGCCCACAAGATAGGTTCCTGTGCCGGTATAGGTAAACGGCCCGGGGTTGCGCGCGGTGACTCGGCGCACCTCCGGCGTAAGTTCAACGGGGTGCCCGTACGTGACTTCTGGCTGATAAACAAACGGGATCATGAGATTAGGCGCGTGCGCACGACCATGGGCCGCGCCAAGTATATAAGGGTTTCATGTCCCGAAGCACTGTTGACGGCTTAGGGTGCACCTTAAATAACTTTGAAATCGATGTTCTCGAAACGGTGGTGGACCGGGCGACGTTTAACAAACACGACAATTGTCTTCCCATCAGCAAGCGTGGTGCGCCGATCCTCGACCAGCCGACCAAACGCACCGGCGTGTAGAACACGGCCCACCGAAGCACCCCCCCGAGTAAGGTCGGGGTGAGTTTAAGATCGGCCCCCGTCTTGTGAACCTTGACCCGACCTTTGGTAAACTGAAAATCAGAAGCCCAGAAGACGCCCGTCATCACGCACTCCGTCCCCTTGTTCCAAACGCAAGGCCACTTGTAACGCGCTTAACAAAATAGGCAATGCGTAGGCCCTGTCCGGTCTCAAGCTTATGTCCATCCGATGCCTCTAGGGCGTAATCAGCCCACTATATGGCCCTGTCCTTGCCTCTTTGACTGATGCGAGCCGTTCTGTTTGGGGAATTTGACCCAGCTCAGGCCAGTTCGCTTCAGTTGTGGGGAGGATTTGCCAGATGCGCACGGCCTTATTTGTTTCAAAACGACTTCAGATGATTTTTGCCGCGTTTCTGTGTCTGATGCTGGCACAGCTGGTTGTGGCGGGTTGCACCCCCGAACCCGTCGCCCCGCCCTTTGCCGCACGAGTGCTGGTGCGCTGAGCGGACACCTCGGCGCGGCTGAGACTTAGTCGCTTTGCGGTAAGTTGTTTGCGCTATGATGTAGCCTTTGGCGTTGGTGTTACCTGATAACAAAACGCCAATAAGTTATAGCGCCGTTTTAGCTTTGATTGATTATGTATCGTGTGAAACGATATTGCTGTTAATTATGTCTGATAAGTTATCACACTGTGACAATATCGTGTCATTTATGGCACAAGCGAATTCGTATCGATTTTAACTGATTTTGTTATTGTTGACCGGCGCACCGTTACGATCCTGTAATACGCGTATCGTCGTTCCTATGGGCGATGCAAAGCCAATAAATGGCTGAAAAAAACAGGAGAGGTGTCGTGAAACACATCAAGATCAGGGACCGGCTGCTCGGCTCAACCGTTATCGGTGGCGCGTTCGCCGCAATGTTCGCTGTTGTGCCCGCAATGGCGCAGGACAAGCCTGCAGCTTCAGAAGATGTCCAAGAAGTCGTCGTCACTGGCTCGCGTATCCGCAGTCAGAATCAAAACAGCCTCAGCCCGGTGACGGTCATTGGGGCCGAAGACGTCAAGGCGTCGGGTGTCACGCGTGTCGAAGACCTGGTGAACAACCTGCCGCAGGCCTTTGCGGCTCAGGGCGCAAACGTTTCGAACGGGGCTTCGGGTACCGCAACGGTGAACCTGCGCGGTCTCGGTGCGTCGCGGACGCTCGTTCTGGTCAATGGGCGTCGCCTGCACCCGGGTACACCGCAACTGCCGACGGCCGACCTGAACACCATCCCGGGCGGTCTGATCGAGCGCGTTGATGTTGTGACCGGCGGGGCTTCGGCCGTGTACGGTTCGGACGCTCTGGCGGGCGTTGTCAACTTCATTATGAAGAAGAACTTTGAGGGCGTCCGTCTTGAGACCTCTTATAGCTTCTACAACCACAAAAACGACAACGATGCCGCGCAAGAAGCCAACCGTCGTGCTGGCTTCAAGCTGCCGAAGCGTACGGTCAGCGATGGTATCGCCAAAGAATTCAGCCTGATCATGGGGGCAAACAGCCCCGATGGTAAAGGCAATGCGACGGTCTATGCCACTTATCGTAACGTAGACGCTGTCCTTCAGTCTGAGCGTGATTACTCGGCCTGTACGCTGCGCGCCCGCTCGGGTGGTGGTTATAACTGTGGTGGCTCTGGCACGACCGCTCCGGCGTCGCTGTTTGCCAATGGCGGCGCAGGGGACTGGCTGTTGGTGAATGGGACCGGGTTCCGTCCTTATAATGGCGCAACCGACTCCTATAACTATGGTCCGACCAACTATTACCAGCGTCCGGATGAGCGTTACTCGCTCGGTGCCTTCGCAAACTACGAAATCAATCGCCACTTTGATGTCTATACTGAGATGATGTTCATGGACAACCGTACGGTTGGCCAGATCGCCCCCTCAGGGACATTCTTCAATCCCTACAACTTCAGCTGTAGCAACCCGCTGCTGTCCGCCTCCCAGGTTGATGCTCTGTGTACTAAGTATGGCCTCGGAGCCAACGATCGTACAACCGTGTTGGTCGGGCGCCGGAACGTTGAAGGTGGCGGTCGCCAGGCTGATCTGCGACACACCTCGTACCGGATTGTTCTCGGCTCCAAGGGGGAGATCGACGATAACTGGTCTTATGACCTCTATGCCCAGTACGGCACGACGGTTTACGCCCAGAACTATCTGAACGAGTTCTCGTTCGAGCGCGTTGGACGTTCGCTCGATGTGGTCCGGGATCCGGCAACTGGCAATGCCGTTTGCGCCAGCACACTGAACCGCGTTGATCCGTCGTGCGTGCCCTACAATATCTGGGATACCACCAAGCCGATCAGTGCTGCGGCTCTGGCCTATGTCAGCGCTTCGGGCTTCATGCAGGGCGATACCAAGGAAAGCGTCGTTTCGGGTGTGGTCTCGGGATCGCTTGAGCCCTATGGCGTCAAGATGCCTTACGCCAACGAAGGCGTGAACGTTGCTTTTGGTGCTGAATATCGCCGTTCCTCGCTGGATCTGCGCACCGATCGCGCCTTCTCCTCGGGCGACCTGGCCGGTCAGGGTGGGCCGACCAAGGGGGTCTCGGGCGCCTTTGACGTGAAAGAAATCTTTGGTGAAGTGCGCGTGCCGATTGCTAATGATCAGCCGATGATCGAAAGCCTTGGGCTTGACCTTGGCTTCCGGACTTCGGACTACAGCTCATCTGGCACGGTGAACTCATACAAAGCCGCGCTGGACTATGCCCCGACCTCGGACATCCGTTTCCGCGCCAGCTTCCAACGCGCGGTCCGGGCTCCGAACGTGGTGGAACTGTTCACGCCCCAGGGTCTGTCTCTCTTCAACGGGAACGATCCTTGTGCTTACGTGCCGAAAGCAGACGGAACGAAAGGACCTCCGACGGCCAGCCTAGCGGCCTGTCAACGCACAGGCGTAACGGCGGCGCAGTATGGGAATATCGCCCCCAGCCCGGCGGGTCAGTACAACCAGTTCACCGGGGGTAACCCGCTGCTGAAGCCGGAAGAGTCCGACACCAAGAGCCTTGGGTTCGTTTTCACGCCGACCTTCCTGTCGGGCTTCAGCCTGATTGTCGATTACTTCGACATCCAGGTGAACAACCGGATTGCGACAATCGGCGCGCAAACGAGCCTCGACGAGTGTATCAAAGGGAATACGGCCTTCTGCGGTCTGATCACCCGCGATCCCCTCAGCGGTAACCTCTGGGCCGGTCAAACAGGTCTGGTGCGGAACCTCAATGCCAATACCGGTTACCTCAAGACCAAGGGGATGGATATCGAAGCCAACTATCGCTTTGATCTGCCCCAGGATCTGGGGCGCATGACCCTGAACTTTGTCGGCACTCGACTGACCGAGCTGTCGCGCAGCCCGGGCACCGGAATTGTTGAGACCAAGTGCGTTGGTAAGTATGGCCTTGTTTGTTCTGACATAACCGGTGGGGTTTCGCCGAAATGGCGTCACCGTATCCGGGCGTCTTGGAACACGCCGGTTGAAGGCCTGATGGTCGGCTCGACTTGGCGTCATATTGGCAAGGGTACACTCGAACCCATTACAGTTACGACGCCGGACCAAGCCAAGCGGGTTAAGGCGATCAACTACATCGACGTGAATGCTTCTTGGAAGGTTCTTGATAGCACGACGCTCCGTTTGGGCATCAACAACCTGTTTGATGTTGAGCCGCCGCTGCTGACTGAAAACAGCACCGCGGGTCTGAACGGGAACACCTTTGCACAGACCTATGATACACTGGGTCGCTACGTGTTCATGAGTGCGACCGTCGACTTCTAAGATCGACACTGCCTCTATAAAACTGGAAACGGGAGGTTTCGGCCTCCCGTTTTTTTTATGCGTGATGCGTCTC
>DAITMY010000192.1:0-4850 GCA_036834925.1 Asticcacaulis sp. | reverse complement strand
AATTTCGGAACCCGGCCAGGTAAGCCTTGACGGCGAACTCATCGGTGAGCTCAAAGGCTTGCAATTCACCCCCGCAACGGGAGAGACCCAATTGGCAGACCGGACCCTTCGCGCAGCGGCCAGAAAAGCTCTGGCCCCTGAGATCCAGAAGCGCCTGAGGCAGCTGACAGACGACGAAGCCGCCCAGTTCACGCTGTTGCCAGAGGGAATAGTGCTGTGGCGCGGTGACGCCGCCGGCCAGATCCTCGCTTCACCGCTGCTGTCCCCGCGTGTCAAACTGCTTGGCGATATGGGCACGGACCCGGCGCGGGAAAAAGCTGCTCGTCGTCTGGAGACCTTTGTCGGCGATCAGGTGCGGGTGCACCTCTATCCGCTGATGACCCTCAATAGCGCGCTGGATGACGGCAAGCTCAAGGGCCTGCCGCGCGGAATTGCCTTCAGGCTGATCGAGGCCGGGGGGGTGATTGACCGCGAAGAGGCCGCGGCCGACCTCAAGGCGCTGACCCTCGACGAGCGCCGCGCACTGAAGGCGCTGGGCGTTCGTATCGGGGCCTATAGCGTGTTCCTGCCCGGCCTGTTTACGCCGGACAGCCTGACCCTGCGGACCGTTCTGACTCGCATTGCCCTCACCGGAGCGGCCAAAACCGCCACGGCCCCTTCGGGGCCTTCCGCAGAGACAATCCCGGACGACAGCAGCCCCGATCTTCTGCCCCGGTTTGCCCCGCGCCAGGATCTGCCCCCGGTCTGCAAGGGCCTGTTGGGCCTTCGCCGCGTGGGCCCCTACTGGGTTGGGGTTGAAACGCTGGAAAAGCTCGATGCCCTGCTCCAGGAAGGCGGCTTCAACAAGGGCCAGTTCACCCTGCCGACCGACGCCGCCGAGCGTTTGGGCTGGGAGCCGCGCGCGCTTGAGGATCTGTTGCGCCTCTTGGGCTATACCCGGGGCATGCGGTCCGATCCCGGCCAACCGAGCTTCTGGCGTCGTCGCCGCGCTGGTGAAGCCGCGCCGGTTTCCGATCAAGGCTTTGCCCCCCGCGAGGGACGGCGTGATGACCGGCGCGAGGGTGGCCCACGCATGGGTCGTCCCGATCGCAGCCCAGATCGCATCCCTGAGCGTGGCGCAGATCGTCGCCCGGAGCGTGCCTCTGAACCGCGTTCAGACCGTCCGGCTTCGAACAAACCCGCCTTTGCGCGCGCTGAACCGGCCAAGGTGGAGACCCGCGAAGAAACTATCGCCGCTTCGCCCTTTGGCGCTCTGGCGGCCCTGAAATTTGCCCCGCCTCCGGAACCCGCCGCCAAGACCCGCAAGGCCCGCGACGAGGCTAAGGACAAGGCTCGGGACAAGGCGAAAGACAAGTCACGGGACAAAACCCGAGACAAATCGCGTAAAGCGGACACAAAAGCCGCGACCGCACCGGCTCAAACGGCCCCGTCGCCCTATGTCTGGTTCGATCCGAGTGCCGACACGTCGGAAACGCCTGAAACCAAGGCCCGCCGCAAGCGGAAGCGCAACCGGAACAAGCCGCGCCCTGAGGGCCTGACGGGCGCAACCGTTACCGTCTCGGCCGATCCCTACGTCTGGCAAGACGCCCAACCCACGGGGCCAGATGCGGCAAACGCTGAGTCCGCCCCGAAAAAAGCCCGTCGTCGTCGCCGCAAACCCAGAGGCGAACGGACGGGCGAGCGGACTGCGAGCTCAGCAGAGACCGTCTCGCACGCCGCCCCGGCAGAGGGGATCCCCGCCGAACCGGCCTGAACCGCATGAGCGAAGACGCCGCCCGGATTGATCTCTGGCTCTGGCACGCCCGGTTCTTCAAGACCCGGGCCCTCGCGGCTGAGTTCTGTGGCAAGAACCGCATCCGCCTGACCCGCCCCGGCCAGTCCGAAGTGCGGGTCGATAAGCCCAGCCGCACCATCCGCCCCGGCGATCAGCTGGTGTTCGCCATCGGCAAACGACTTGTTGCAATTGAAATTCAAAGTATTGGCGAACGACGCGGCCCAGCGTTTGAAGCGCAACTGCTCTATCGCCCTCTGAACCCCGGGGACAACCCGACCTGATCCCCTGTTGTCCTCAGGGCTATTGTCGATTTTCTCTGAACAAGCGGGCCGTAATCGCGGATAATGGCCGACTGTGGCGTCTGAACAGTTGACAAGCCCCCCCTTGCGACCCCATTTCGCCCACGCCGGGTTTTCCGGTCGTTTGTCAGCTCCCGGATCTTAGCGATGACCTATATCGTCACCGACGCCTGTGTGAAGTGCAAGTTCATGGACTGTGTGGAAGTCTGTCCTGTGGACTGCTTCTACGAGGGTGAAAACTTCCTGGCCATCAGCCCGGATGAGTGCATTGACTGCGGCGTCTGTGAACCGGAATGCCCGGTGGATGCAATCAAGCCGGACACCGAAGACGAGCCGGACGGCAAGTGGCTGGAAATCAACTCCAAATACGCCAAAATCTGGCCGAACATCACCGTCAAGGGTGAGCCGCCCGCAGACCGCGAACAATATGAGCGCGAAACCGGCAAGTTCGAGAAATATTTCAGCGAGAACCCGGGCAAAGGCTCCTGATCGGACAAAGAGTTCAAGCCGGGCAAGCGCTTGAGCGCTATTCCGAGTGATTGTGTTGAAATAGCGCGGTCACTTTTAAAAGCCCGTTTTTTGTGTTAAGGTCTCAAAACCTTCAACGATGAGCGGTACGCTTTTAGTCCCGCTTTTCGGCAAAAGGCTCTCATAAGCGCGAACGCTCTTTAGCGCGCATCGACAGAGGTCGGGTGTCTTACCGGGTTATGCCATTTCGTAACGGGACAACGTAAAGCGACTTGCTCGTGATTATGTGGGCGGTCGGCTGTTTCTTGCTGTCCGTTTGCGTCCTTGCAATGCTTTTCGGCGTCTTTTGGCATTTCGGTCTGTCCCGCAGTCATGCGTCCTTAGCAAGAGGATCAACATGTCGGATAAGAACAGCGGCCTGGAATTCAAGGTTGGCGATCACGTCGTTTATCCCGCCCATGGCGTCGGCCATGTCATCGGGATCGAAACTCAAGAAGTCGCCGGGATTTCACTCGAAGTCTATGTTGTCACATTCGACCACGAAAAAATGACCCTGCGGGTTCCGACTCGCAAAGCCAAGGCGGCGGGCCTGCGTCCGCTGGCGGGCGAAGACGTGGTGGGCCAAGCCCTGACCACCCTTAAGGGCCGCGCCCGGGTCAAGCGCACCATGTGGTCGCGCCGTGCCCAAGAATACGAAGCCAAGATCAATTCGGGCGACCTGGTTTCGATTGCCGAAGTGGTGCGCGACCTGCACCGTGCCGACAATCAGCCGGAACAGTCCTATTCCGAGCGCCAGCTTTACGAATCGGCCCTCGACCGTATGGCCCGCGAAGTGGCCGCCATCGAGCAAATCGACCGCGATGCGGCTGTGGCTCTGCTGAACAAGAACCTCGTTAAGGCCGCCTGACTTAGCGTCACACGCCTCGAAGACAAAACCCCCTTCCTGTCTCGCACAGGGAGGGGGTTTGTCTTTGGCCCTGCCGACGATGCGAATCCGCCTAGAGTAAGCGATCCCATTCAGCTGCTGCCCCAGAGTGCCATGTCCTCGATTCTGCGCCTGCCCCCGGAAACCGTGAACCGCATCGCCGCGGGCGAAGTGGTCGAGCGTCCGGCGTCAGCGATCAAGGAACTGGTGGAAAACGCCCTCGATGCCGGGGCCACCCAGATCGAGATCCAAGCCGACAATGGCGGTCTCAGCCGGATCCTCGTCAGCGATAATGGCAAGGGCATGAGCGACCAAGAGCTGCCGGTTGCGGTCGAACGCCACGCCACCTCCAAACTCAAACCGCAAGCCGATGGCACTTGGGACCTGCTGCATATCCAGACCTTGGGCTTTCGCGGCGAGGCCCTGCCCTCGATTGGCTCGGTGGCGCGTCTGGCTCTCACCAGCCGTCCACCCGGACAGGACGCGGCCTACCAGCTCAAGATCGAAGGGGGCGCACAGTCCGACCTTCGCCCCGCTGCCTTGGCCCAGCCCCACGGCACGCGGATCGAAGTGCGGGATTTGTTCTATGCCACGCCGGCTCGGCTGAAATTCATGAAGTCGGAGCGCGCGGAAAACCTCGCCATCACCGAAGAAATCAAGCGCCAGGCCATGGCCCACGAAGCGGTCAGCTTCAGCCTCGATCTGGATGGACGCAAGGTTCTGCGCCTGCCGGCGGAACCGGCGGGGGACGGGGGCCGCCTGTTGCGACTGGCGGCGGTGCTGGGCCGGGATTTCGAGGACAATGCGCTGTTGATCAACCAGATCCGCGACGGGGTGCGCCTGTCCGGCTATGCTGGGCTGCCGACCTATTCGCGCGGCAATGCGGCCCACCAGTATCTGTTCGTCAATGGCCGCCCGGTACGGGACAAGCTGCTGGCCGGGGCCTTGCGCGGCGCCTATGCCGATTTTCTGGCTCGGGATCGCCATCCGACAGCGGCGCTCTATGTGGATCTCGATCCCCAGGAGATCGATGTCAACGTCCATCCGGCCAAGACCGAGGTGCGGTTCCGCGATCCCAATCTGGTCCGGGGCCTGATTGTCGGGGCACTGAAACATGCCCTACATGCCGCCGGTCACCGGGCCGCCACGACGGTCGCCGATCAGGCCCTGGATGGCTTCCGGCCCCAGATCTTGCCCCATAGCGGCGCGCAAACCTTTTCCGGCTGGCGGCCCGAGCCGCGCCCCGCTTCGGGTAGCACGTTATTCGGCCATACGGGCACCCTCGCCGTCATTCCGGGGCTTGAAGCCCGCTCGGCCCGGGTCGAAACCTTTGCTGAACGCCAAAGAGATTGGTCCGCCCCCTATGCGGACACCAACGCCAACC
>DAITMY010000191.1:0-4882 GCA_036834925.1 Asticcacaulis sp. | reverse complement strand
GGCCCCGGCCGTGCGGGCGGCGGTTGTGGCCTGGGCGATGTTTGCCGCCATCCTGTTGGACCGACAGGCGATCAGTTTCAACAGTCTGGCTCTCGCAGCATGGATCCTGTTGCTCCTGACGCCCGAGGCCGTGCTTCAGGCCGGGTTCCAGATGTCCTTTGCCGCTACAGCTGCTCTTGTGGCCTTGGCCGAGGTCTGGCCGCGCGCTCTTGCGCCGCTGCATCCCCTGCCGCTGGGGGTGCGCTTGCTCCAAGGCGCGGGACGAGCGCTGGCGCTGTCCAGCGGGGTGTCGCTGGTGGCGGGGCTAGCCACAGGCCCCATGGCCTTGCAGCATTTTAATCAGGCCGCCCCTTGGGGCTTGCTCGCCAACCTATTGGCCGCGCCGGTCACGGCGTTTCTGACCATGCCAGGGCTGGGATTGGCCACCCTCGGGGTCGGGCTAGAGGGGCCATTGCAAGCGCTTGTCAACGCCCCAGCCGACTGGGGGATCGCCCTGACACAAGCCATTGCCCACTGGGTCAGTGGCTTGCCCGGCAGCGGCCTGAGCCTACCCAGTGTGCCAGAACCGGTGTTCGCGCTCGCATGCCTCGGGCTAGTCTGGGGGATCCTCTGGCGCGGCCCCTGGCGTTGGGTGGGCCTGCCGTTGTTGTCGCTGATGCTGGTCTGGCCGCGCGCGGCTCCGCCCGATGTCTGGATCGATGCGGCAGGCCGCTCAGCCTTGGTGCGCACGCAGTCTGGCGCCGCCCTGACCCTTTCCCTGACATTGAGTTCAAAGCCGAAGCCGGATGATTTTGACCTCGATCAGATTATTCGCCGAACGGGCCTTGTGCCGTTACCCGAACCCGAGGCTAGGGAAAAACGCGCCCAGTGCCGCCGCACCCTCTGTCCCGCCATGGCCGATCAGCGCATCCGCACCGCCCTCTGGCGCGGGCGAAAGCCGCCAAGCCTTAAGGACTGGCAGGCCTTGTGCCACCAAAGCGAACTGGTGGTGCTCCGCAGTCCCTCAGGTCCCATTCCGGCCTTTTGCCGGGGCCTGTTAATCGCCGATGCCCACACACTCAAAAGCGCGGGGGGACTGGCGCTCTATCGCCTGAAGGACGGTCGGATCCGAATTCGGCCCCTTAAAGACCCTGTCCGCCGCCCCTGGAGCCCGCCCGATCAGTGATAGCGACGGACCAATCCCACCAGCCGCCCCTGAATGCGCACTTGCTGGGGGTTATAGATCTGAGTCTCATAGGCGGGGTTGGCCGCTTCGAGCGCTACCGACGCGCCCTTGCGCCGCAGGCGCTTGAGGGTTGCGGTCTCATCGTGCACCAGAGCGACGACGATATCCCCGCTGTTGGCCGAATCGGTCTTGCGGATCACCACATAATCGCCGTCGAGGATGCCGGCCTGGATCATCGAATCGCCGCTGACTTCGAGCACATAGTGTTCCCCGGCCCCGAGGATCGATTCGGGCACGCTGATCCGGTCTTGCTCATTCTGGATGGCGTCAATCGGCACCCCGGCGGCGATACGCCCGAGGATCGGCAGATCGCGCGAATCATTGGCCGCCGGTTCCGGTTCAACCCGGCGTGAGCCTTCGACCACTTGCGGGACAAACGGCTGGCGACCGCGCGGCGGGGCCGAGGTCGTGGCTTGAACGGGCAGCTTGACCACTTCGAGCGCCCGCGCCCGATGGGGCAGTCGACGCAGGAAGCCGCGTTCCTCCAGGGCCGTAATCAGCCGGTGAATGCCGGATTTCGATGCCAGATCCAGCGCCTCTTTCATCTCATCAAAGGACGGCGACACACCGCTTTCCTTGATGCGCTCGTGAATGAACATCAACAGCTCGTGCTGCTTTTTGGTCAGCATGGCCAAACCCCTCTCGGAACAATCAAGGAACCGTTAGGGATGTTCTGTAAGTGTTCCGGGTTAATGTCAACTTAATCCGAGCAAATCGCGGGTCGCCTTCGTGACATCGCTCTGGCGCATCAGACTTTCGCCCACCAGCATGGCCCGCGCGCCACAGTCATGCATGCGCATAACGTCGGCGCGGGTAAACAGGCCGCTTTCCGTGACCAGAAACACGCCTTCTGGCGTGCGCGCGGCCAAGGCCTCGGTGGTGGCCAGATCGACATCAAATGTGCGTAGGTTGCGGTTATTGACCCCAATCAAGGTGGCCCCAAGGCCCAGCGCCCGATCAAATTCCTCGGCATCGTGCACCTCCACCAGCGCATCCATGCCCATATCGGCCCCCAGACGCATCAGGGTAGAGGCCATGGCATCATCGAGCATGGCCATGATCACCAGAATGGCATCTGCCCCAAGCGCGCGGGTTTCGGCCACTTGCCAGGGATCGACGAGGAAATCCTTGCGGATACAGGGCAGGTCAACCGCCGCCCGCGCCGCCAGAAAATAGGCCTCAGAGCCCTGAAAGCTCGGCGCATCGGTCAGGATCGACAAACAGGCCGCGCCGCCATCGGCATAGGCACGCGCCAGCACGGGCGGGTCAAAATCAGCCCGAATCAGGCCCTTGGACGGGCTGGCCTTTTTGATTTCGGCAATCAGAGCGAGGCTTTGGATCCCTTGGGCCTGATCGCGCCAAGCCACATCCAGCGCCCGGCGAAACCCGCGCGGGGCCGAGGCTGTGGCGGCTTCGGCTTCGATCTGGGCGAGGGGTTTGACGGCCTTACGTTCCGTCACTTCGGTGCGCTTATAGGCGGCGATCGCCTCCAGAATATCGGCCATCAGGCGGCTCCGCGGGGCTCTAAGTGGCTATAGTGAACAAGCTGATCGAGCGCGGTTTTTGCCGCCCCGCTATCAAGGCTGTGGCGAGCCAGTGCCAGTCCGTCGGCCCAGTCTGTGGCTCGATCCGCGGCCATCAAGGCGGCGGCGGCGTTCAGACAGACAATATCCCGGTACGCCCCGGTCTCGCCCGCTAACACCGCGCGTAACGCCCGGGCATTGTCCTCGGGATCGCCGCCGCGCAGGGCCTCGGGCGCACAGAGCGCAAGACCCAGTTCGCGCGGATCAAGGCGATAGGTTTTCACCCCGTTGCCGGTCCATTCGGCCACCTCGGACGGGCCGGTCAGGGTCAGCTCATCCAGACCATCCGAGCCATGCACGACATAGGCCCGCGTGCAGCCCAGTGCGCCCAGCACCTTGGCCAGCGGAGCACACCAGCGGGCATCATAGACGCCCAGCACTTGGGCCGTCGCACCCGCCGGGTTCGACAACGGCCCCAGCAGGTTGAATATCGTACGATAGCCCAGCTCCTGACGCACCGGCATGACATGGCGAAGCGCGGCGTGATGGGCGGGGGCAAACAAGAAGCAGATCCGCGCCTGTTCCAGCGCGGCCATGCATTGCGCGGGGCTAGCCTGAATATTGACCCCGAGCGCCGCCAGCACATCGGAGGAACCGGATTTCGAACTGACGGCACGGGTGCCGTGCTTGGCCACCCGCACACCCGCTCCTGCCACAACGAGCGCCACAGCCGTCGAGATATTGCGTGTATGCGCCCCATCGCCGCCGGTGCCACAGGTGTCGATCACGGTGAAGGGATGCTCCAGCCGCAGCGCCGCCGCCCGCATGGCCCGCGCCCCGGCGAGGATTTCATCGAGATGCTCGCCGCGCAGCTTCATCGCCGTGACCGCCGCCGCAATCTGGGCCGGGGTGGGCTCGCCGCGCAGACAGGCCTGGAAAAAGGCGGTGGCCTCGGCCGGGCTCAGGGTCTGTCCCTCTGCCAGCTTGGCCAGCAGGGGTTTGATCGCAAATGGCTCGCTCATCCGTCAGGCCGTCTTCAACTGGGGCCGGGCCACCGGAATGGCCGTGGCCGGAAGGCCCGTGTGCGCAATCCCGGCCAGATCGAGGAAATTGGCCAGCATCTGATGGCCGCCCTCGGTGGCAATCGATTCGGGGTGGAACTGCACGCCATAGAGCGGGCGCGACACATGCCTCAGGCCCATGATCTCGCCATCCTCGGTCCAGGCCGTGACCTTAAGCGCGTCGGGCAAGGTCTCGCGGCGCACCGCCAGACTGTGATACCGCGTCGCCTGGAACGGATTGTCCAGACCCCGGAACAGCCCTTCGCCATCGTGATGGATCGGGCTGACCTTGCCATGCATCAGGCTCTTGGCCCGGATCACCTCACCGCCAAAGGCCTGGCCCATGGCCTGATGGCCGAGGCAGACCCCGAGAATCGGCAGATCCTGTGGCGCGGCCTTTAGCAGCGGCAAACAGATCCCCGCGCGGTCCGGATCGCACGGTCCAGGCGATAACAACACAGCCTTAGCCCCCAGACCCAGGGCCTGATCCACGCTCAGAGCATCGTTGCGCCAAACCGCCGTTTCAGCACCTAACTCATTGAGATAATGAACCAGATTGTAAGTAAAGCTGTCGTAGTTATCGATGACGAGGATCATGTCCGGCTCCGGTTTGGTTCTCACATAGTCGCATATCCGGCGCGCGCCAAGCGTCGGTGACTTGGCGAACGCGCGTTTCTGTGTGAGACAGTCCCTATGGTGATCGAACCCATCATTGACCGTTGGCAAGGGGCCCCCTCGGACCAACCGGACTCCAAGACCGATAGCGTGGGCGCTCCGGCACTGCGCGCGGCCCTGGAGGCGGCGGTTCTGGGTGAGGCCGAAAGTCCCCAAGCCCCGCCACCGGCTCCGTTTCGCAATGCGGCCCTCGATAAACTCGATGCCGCCCGGGCCCTGCTGGTGGACCCCGTGGCCGTGGCCGCTCCGTCGCCGATGTGGGCTTTCGGGGCGTCGGCCTTGCTGGCCCTCAGCACTGTGGTTCTGGCCATGACGGTCGTACTCAAGACCAGCACCAATGGCCAGATGCCGGTCCAAACCCCCGACACCGCGCCGGTGATTGTGATGCAGTAAGGGAA
>DAITMY010000190.1:0-4934 GCA_036834925.1 Asticcacaulis sp. | reverse complement strand
CGGCTTCTGACCCGGACCCAGTGGCAGGGTTGGACTCCGGAAGGGGCGGTCGCGCTTTCGGGGCCGCAAGGGGACTTTACTCTACAAGCCGATGTCTGTGTGCTCGCTCTCGGGGGCGCGAGTTGGCCCCGGCTTGGATCAGACGGGGGCTGGGTGCGTCTGCTGGAAGCCGAAGGCGTTTCGGTCTCGCCGTTTAGCCCGGCAAACGCTGGTGTGCTCTGTGACTGGAGCCCCCTGTTTGCCGAGCGCTTTGCCGGTCAGCCGCTCAAGCCCGTGCGGGTCTACGCCGGGGATTTGGTCTCGCGCGGGGAGGTGATGGTCACGCGTCGGGGGCTCGAAGGCGGCGGGATCTATGCGGTTATGCCGCGCGTACGAGAGGCGCTTGTGCGTGAGGGGCGAGCGGTGGTGTCCCTCGATCTGAAGCCGGATCTGGCCCTTTCATCGTTGGCCGAAAAGCTTGACCAGCTGATGCGCAAGGCGGGGGGGCAAAGCCTCAGTAGCGTTCTGAAGCGGCAGGGACTGGGATCAGTCGCCGTGGGGCTGTTGCGTGAAGGGCAAGTTCGCTTGAATGGCACGCCTGACTTGCCGCGCCATGCGCCGTCACTGGCCACCTTGATTAAGGCCGTGCCGGTTCCCGTCACCGGTCTGGCGGGGCTGGAGCGGGCGATTTCCAGCGCCGGCGGCGTAAGCTGGGACAGTGTCAGCCAGACGCTCGAACTCACGAACCGACCCGGGGTGTGGGTGTGCGGCGAAATGCTCGACTGGGAAGCCCCAACGGGGGGCTACCTTCTTCAGGCCTGTCTGGCCAGCGGGCACTGGGTCGGGCAACACGCGGGCTGAGACTGGCTTTTCCGCGCCTGCGAACCCTGTTTAGCCCAAAGGTACAGGCTAGACACGGGTGCGCGTATGACCCTGAGATCCAATAGCCGGGAAGTCATTCCCGTTCCCGATGTGGCTGAGGCGATTGCCCAGGTCTCGCCCCTGCCCTTGGAGCTGTGGGTTGCGGGGCTCGACTATGCTGGGGTGGCGGTGTTTGCGGCGTCCGGCGCGCTGGCAGCAGCGCGTCAGAAGCATGACCTCATTACCTTTATCTTCTTTGCCATCATTACTGGGGTCGGGGGTGGGACCCTGCGCGACTTGATCATCCAGAAGCCGGTGTTCTGGATCGTTAACGACATGTACCTGTTCGTCAGTGTGGTGGTGGCCGTTCTTGTTTACATCAGCGGACCGGGGCGCTGGCGTCTGGATGCCCTGAACTGGCTCGATGCCATTGGTCTTGGCGCCTATGCCGTGATCGGGGCGGCCAAGGCCTTGTCGGCGCACGTGCCACCGGTGGCCGCCGTGGCCATGGGGGTGATTTCCGCCACCTTTGGCGGGGTGATCCGGGATGTGATCGCGGGCGAGCCTTCGGCGCTGTTGCGGCGCGAGATCTATGTCACCTCGGCCTTGATCGGTGCGCTGGTGTTTGTCGGCTTAAGTCATCCCAGTTTAAACCTCGGGTTCTGGGGGCCGGCGTTGGCGGGATTTTTAGCCGGGTTTGGCCTTCGTGCCGGGGCGATCCTGTGGGCCTGGACTCTTCCGGGCTTTCAGGCCCGAGAGCGGGCAACGCCCGCGGATGAGCGCGACTGAAAACGCACGGTACAGACGGATCGTCATAGAGCTGTCGTCAAAAACAGCTTATAGAGAGAGCACGGTTCGTTACGTGATTCCACCACCCGTAGGGGAGGCTTGGTCTTCAGTCAGTTACCGCATACCTTCTTCGCGGCCCGCGACACAGCCATGGCCGCAGCCGGAGCTTTCGGCCCGCGCGTTGTCATCCGGATATGGAGGCAGCGATGTCCGACGCCCTGATGCTCGATCGTCTTGTCCCCGGACGCGGGACGTCTGATCGGTACATACCGCCTTTGCCGGGGCTGGATCGCCCGCCGCTCATTTTGAAAAATCCGCCGTCTGACTGGCGTGCCCTTGTTTTGAATGCCGATTTTCGGCCGCTTTCCTATTACCCCTTATCGACCCGGCCCTGGCAGGACGTCATCAAGGCCGTCTTTGAAGACCGGGTGGATGTGGTCTCCACCTATGATGTCGAAATCCGCTCCCCATCGATGCGTATGCGCTTGCCGAGTGTGATTTCCCTCAAGACCTATATCGACCAGAACCGGCCCCCGGCCTTTACCCGCTACAATCTGTTTTTGCGTGACCGCTTCACCTGTCAGTATTGCGGTCACAAAGACACGCTCCACGATCTGACCTTTGACCATGTGATCCCGGCGTCGCGCGGGGGACGGGCGGTCTGGGAGAACATTGTGGCGGCCTGCGCCCCCTGTAACCTGCGAAAAGGGGGCCGAACGCCCCGCGAAGCCGGAATGATCCCGGCAAAAACCCCACACCGTCCGACAATGTATCAACTTCAGGAGCTGGGACGGCGTTTTCCGCCCCACTATTTGCATGAAAGTTGGTTAGACTATCTTTATTGGGACACTGTGTTGGAGGCGTAAGGCCATGGGGAGGCCGATTGCGTTTGAGCTGGACCGCAAGGTTTTCGGCGATGTCGTGTTTGTGGGGGAAACCAATCCGGACCAAGTGGCGCAAGCCCTGAGCCGCGCGCTTCGCGTCGAGGTGCGGACCCGCAAGCCGTTGTTCGGCAAGGCCCGTCGCCGGTTCCAATTTGCTCATGAAGACATCGAACTGCGTCTGCTGCCCGACGGTCGGTTTTGTCTCCATTTGGGACTGATCGACGATGAGGCCCGGGAGACCCTGATCGAGACCCTGAATCTCAGCCCGGAGTTTCAGTACCGGGGCTGAGAGCGGCGTGCTCAGACCGCCTTGGCGTGGCGCTTTTCGGTCTGGGCCGGAAGGCGGACGTCAAAACAGGCGGCGACAACACGGAGCAGACGGGCGGCCTCGGGCCGGACGGTGACCCGTGATCCCGACAGGTCGCACAGGCCTTCGGCGACACAATCGGCCAGTCGGGCATAGGAGTCCGCCAGTAAGGCGCGGGCTTCGGCGGCGGGCCAGCCGCACTGTTCGGCCACGTTCAGGGCATCAACAGACTGGTCGCACATCAGACGCATGATGATCGCGCTGCGCAGGCGGTCTTCGCGGGTGGTGACGAGGCCCCGGTCGATGGCCAGATCGCCGCCGTTGACGGCTTGGCTCCAGACATTGGTGGCGCGAGCGTTCTGGATATAGCCACCGGGAAACTGGCCGATGGCTGAGGGGCCGAGGGGGATCAGCACCGGGGCCGCATCATCGGTATAGCCTTGGAAATTGCGTTGCAGCCGCCCTTCGGCCTGGGCCACAGCCAGAGCCTCACCGGGAAGGGCGTAGTGATCCAGCCCCAGCGCCACATAGCCCGCGTCCAACAGGGTCTGTTCGGCGGCGGCGGCCATGTCCCAACGCGCGGCCAGATCGCCCAGATCCCCGTCCTGGATCATCTGCTGATGCTTTTTGAACCAGGGCACATGGGCATAGCCAAACACGGCCAGTCGGTCGGGTTGAAGCAACGCCGCCAGCCGCACCGTCTCCTGGACCGAGGCCACGTCTTGACCCGGCAAGCCGTACATCAGGTCGAAATTGATCCCGTTAATCCCGGCTGCGCGCAAAGCGGCAACCGAGGCCACGATGGTGTCATGGGGCTGGATCCGGTTGACCAGAGCCTGAACGCGCGGATCAAAGGTCTGAACCCCAAGGCTGACGCGGGTCACCCCAGCCTCGGCCATGGCGGTGATAAAGTCGGGCGTTAAGCTGCGCGGATCCAGCTCCACCGCGATTTCGGCCCCGGGTAGGACCCGAAAGGCATCACGGATCCGATGCACCAAGTGGGCAAAGTCTCCGGGCAGCAGGCTGTTGGGGCTGCCGCCGCCAAAATGCACATGGCGGGTTCCGGCATGGACGGGCAGGGCCGCGGCCCAGACGTCGATTTCCTTGTCCACGGCATCGACAAAGGCTGCGACCCGGCCATAGCCATTGGGGACGGTGGTATGACAGCCGCAGTACCAGCACAGCTGATCACAAAAGGGGGTGTGCAGATAGACGGACAAGGACATATCGGGGCGGACCCCGGCCATCAGATCACGGGCCACCTCCGGCGTGATGCCGTCGTGAAAGCTCGCCGCCGTCGGATAGCTCGTATAGCGCGGCAGATCCCTTCCGGCATGGTCTTGCCAGCCGCGCGGCAGGGTCGAAAAGCCCGATAGGGCGGGAGGGGCGAACGGGATCATAGTAGCGCTCCGATCGAACGGGAGCCTGACTTATAGGCGGATCCTTGGAGCGGCCCCACAGGGCGAAATGTCGCTGGTCAAATAGCTCAGGCCGGATGGACCGCTCGCAGCAGCCATTTGCGAAACGCGACCACGCTGGGCTGGTTCTTGCGCGAATGGGGCACCGCCAGATAATAGGCGGTCCCCACCGGGAAGATTTCCGGGCTGAGGGGGACCAGCTTGCCGGAGGCCAGTTCGGGCGAGATCAAAAAGCGGGGTAGCAAGGCCGCCCCCAGACCGGCGGCAGCCGCCTCGGTCATCATGGCAAACTGTTCGAACCGCGCTCCGGTCCAGGCATTGCGAGTCGACAGGCCCCGGCGCTGGAAATAATCGGCCCAGGCGCTGGGGCGGGTGGTTTGGTGCAAAAGCGGAAGAGACAGCAAGCCTTCGGCGGTGCGGCCCCGGGCCGCCAGTTCAGGGCTCGCCACCGCAATCAGGGCTTCTTCCATCAGCGGATAGAGCTCGGCGCCCGGCCAGGCAGCCTCACCATGATGGATCGCGGCATCAAAGGGGTCTTGGTCGAAATCAAACGGGCGGACGCGCACACTGATCTGCACCTGGATCTCGGGGGCGGAGCGGGCAAAATCGGCTAGGCGCGGGGCCAGCCATCGCGCGCCAAAGGTCGGCAACACCGCCAGACGCAGGCTGGAACCGGCCCCACCCGCGGCCTTAGCG
>DAITMY010000189.1:0-5013 GCA_036834925.1 Asticcacaulis sp. | reverse complement strand
GGCGGATGCTGAATATCCATCCGTCTTTGCTGCCCGCCTATCCGGGCCTGCACACCCATGAGCGTGCCTTAGCGGCGGGCGAGGCTGAGGCCGGATGTACCGTGCATCTGGTCACCAGCGGCGTCGATGAAGGCCCGATCCTGGGACAGGCCCGAGTCCCGGTCTTAAGCGACGATACGCCCGACACCCTCGCCGCGCGCGTACTGACGCAAGAACACAAGCTCTATCCGGCGATGCTGGCCGCCCATATTCGGACACTGAACGCGGGGTAAGCCGTTTAGGCGGCCGACTTGGCGGTCCCTGCCTTGGGGCGACCACCTTTGCGGCCATTTTCGCGTGCCGCCTTGGCCTTGGCTTCGGATATGGCTTTTCCGCCTAAGCGCCCCATTTGCGCGGCCATAAAGGCCTTAGTCCCCATAACCCCTTCTAAAAGGGCAGGAAGATAGAGGTCGGCATCGAGCGCCGGAAAATGCAGACCAAGGCCGGACGGACTGATCTCTGACTGAGCCAGATCCTCCGCTGAGGCTCCCTCTAGGCCCTCTATGGCACGGATGGGCACGTGCAGTTCAACGCCTGTCTCAAAACACAAGACCAAGCGGTTGGAGACAGGGTCAAACCGGACTCCCGCCAGTGGCGGCATGTGGGCGGATTTTGCGCGTCCCCGAACCCGGGCGCGGTGAATATCAGCCTCAGTGATCGCCATGGATCGTCCTCCAGCTTTCGATCAAGTCGCCCAAATAGGGGCGCAAATCCGCTTCGATCTGGCGAACGTCCTGGGCAGAAAAGCCCCAGACGTCTCTGAGACGCAAACGAGACGCCCCCAGCTCAAAAACCGCCTCACCGCCCCGACCGATCACATGCACATGTTCTGGCCTGTGGTCATTGGCATAGATCACAACGCGCAATCCATTGAGGCGCAAAACCGTAGGCATAACCTAACCAATTGGGTTATAATCACCACTCACCATGCGGCGTGTCGCACCTAAAATCAATCAAAAGAACACCTAAAGACTGAGCCAAAAAAAACCGGAGCCGCGCGAACGGCTCCGGTTTCCGATTTCAAGGCCCAGGCCTTTGCAACTGGCCTATGAAATTAGCCGACGATTTCCGCGTCGGTGAAGAACTGGGCGATTTCGATCGCGGCGTTCTCTTGGCTGTCCGAACCGTGGACGGTGTTTTCACCGACCGAGACAGCGAACAGCTTGCGGATGGTGCCTTCAGCGGCGTTTTCCGGGTTGGTCGCGCCCATGACGTCGCGGTACTTGGCGACCGCGCCTTCGGCTTCGAGGACCTGAACCACGACCGGCGCCGAGGTCATGAACTCAACCAGTTCACCAAAGAACGGGCGCTCTTTGTGCACTTCGTAGAACTTACCGGCTTGCTCGGCGGTCATGTGGATGCGCTTCTGGGCGACGATGCGCAGACCTGCGGCTTCGATCACGGCATTGACCGCGCCGGTCAGGTTGCGGCGGGTGGCGTCCGGCTTCAGGATCGAGAAGGTACGTTCGGTCATAAGATCACTCTTTGCCTTAGGATTTGGAGTTTAAGTGTGGGCGGCTTATAGCCGTGCCTTCTCAATCCGCCAACCGTGTCCTTGTCATATTATGCTCCAGATCAACAACCTCGTGTTTGATGCCTATGGCCGTCGCTTTTTTGATGACGCCACAGTGACCCTTCCGGCGGGGGTCAAGGCGGGGCTGGTGGGGCGCAATGGCGCGGGCAAATCCACCCTGTTCAAACTGATCCTCGGCCAACTTCAGCCCGGCGGCGGCGAGATCACCACGCCGCGCCATTGGCGTCTGGCCACCGTCGATCAGGAAATCGCGGCCTCGCCCCAGCCCTTGCTGGAGGCTGTGCTGGAGCGTGACACCCGCCGGGCGCGGCTGATGGCCGAGTTAGAGACCGCACCGCCTGAGCGACTGGGCGAAATCCATGCGGACCTCTATGCCATTGGCGCCGACCGGGCCCCGGCGCGAGCGGCGGAAATCCTCAGCGGTCTGGGCTTTTCCACGCGCAATCTCAGCCAGCCGATTTCCGACTTTTCCGGGGGCTGGCGCATGCGCGCGGCCCTAGCCGGGGCGCTGCTGGCCGAGGCCGATCTGTTGCTGCTGGACGAACCGACCAACTATCTCGACCTCGAGGGGGCCTTGTGGCTCGAAGCGAGGCTGAAACGTTATCCCCACGCGGCCCTGATCATCAGCCACGATCGCGACCTGCTGAACAATTCCGTCAGTGCGATCTTGCATGTGAACGCGGGTCAGATCGATTACTACACCGGCGGCTACGATCAGTTTGAAACCACCAAGGCCGAAAAGGCCCGGCTTCAGGCGGCCACACGCGTCAAGCAGGAAGCCGAGCGCGCCCACCTTCAGGCCTTTGTCGATCGGTTCCGCGCCAAGGCGTCCAAGGCCACCCAGGCCCAATCGCGTCTGAAACGGCTGGAAAAACTGCCGCCGATTGCCGAAGTCGCGGAATTTCGCGTGGCCCCCTTCATCCTGCCCTCGCCGGAAAAGGCCCTCGCCCCGCCCCTGATGCGCTTGGATCATGTCAATGTCGGCTATGGCGACACGCCGATCCTGCGCGACATTTCGCTGCGACTGGATCTGGATGACCGGATCGGGGTTCTGGGCGTGAATGGCGCGGGCAAATCGACCTTTGCCAAGCTGCTGGCCGGGGCGCTGGAGGCCATGGGCGGCGAGCTGTGGCGCGACAGACGGCTCAAGGTCGGCTGGTTCCACCAACACCAGATCGAGGCGCTGGATCCCCAGGAGACACCGCTCGACATTATCCGCCGCGCCATGCCCGACGCCACCGAAGCGCGCCGCAGGGCTGTGCTCGGCAGCTTCGGCATGACCGTGGAAAAGGCCGAGACCACCTGTGCCAACCTGTCGGGGGGCGAGCGGGCGCGTTTGCTGCTGAACATGGTGGCCATGGAAGCCCCGCACCTGCTGATCCTTGACGAACCGACCAACCACCTCGACATCGACAGTCGCCGCGCGCTTTTGGATGCGCTCAACGACTATGAGGGGGCGGTGCTGATCATCACCCACGACCGCTCGCTGATGGAACTGGTGGCGGATCGCCTGTGGCTGGTTAATGACGGCAAGGTCGTGCCCTATCACGACGATATGGACGCCTATGCTAAGCTGGTGATCGAACGGGCCAAGGCGGCCACCGCCGCCGAAAAGGCCGAGATTCAAGCTGAGAGCGGGGTAAAATCCAAGGCCCCAGCCCTGTCCGGAAAAGAGGCCCGCAAGGCCGCCGCTGACGCGCGCGCCAAGATTGCCCCTCTTAAGAAAGCAGCAGAAGCGCTTGAAAAAGATATGGAAAAGATCAGCGCTCAAATCAGAGTCATAGAAGATGCGCTAGGCGATGAGCAGCTCTATCTGAAATTCCCGGACAAGGCCAAGGCGCTCGTGCTCGACAAGGGCAAGCTCGAAGCCAAGCTGGAAAAGGCCGAGGAGACATGGTTAGCCGCCGCCGAAATCTATGAGGCGGCCAAGCTGGAGGCAGGCCTTTAGGCTTAGCCGCAGCGGACCTCTTTGATGATCCCTGTGACCTTGTCGAACAGGATGTTCACCCGATCAAAACGATAGTCCATGGTCATGGGACAGGTGGTGCAAGTCACCCGACGCTTGGAGGGTTCCACCGGAACCGGGATTTCGCTGCGCGACTTGCCAACAAGGTACTGCAAAGCCTTGGCCTCACACATGTCGTTAGGGTCACGGCTTTGTGCCGGTTTCGGCGTTTGCGGGGCCGGTTTCGATGCGGGTGCCGAAGGGGCAGGCTTGATCGGGGCCGCATCCTGAGGCGCACAGGCGCGAAGGCCCAAACTGGCGACCAAGACCAAACCCGAAACGATAAGCCCCCGGGACAAGGTTTTCGCAGAAAGAGTCATGCCGTCACGCCTTCTTTTCCCAGCCCCCCCGGGCTGTTTGCTGCCAGTAGGATAGATCCAATCCCTCAGACTTCAAGCGTTTCCATTGGCTGCGGGCATGGGCCACCGCCGCGTCGGAGCGTCCGTCAAACAGGATCAAACAGCGCAGATAAGCCGTAAGATCCCCCGGCTCGGCCCCATCGAGCAGGAACAAAGCCTCGGCCCCGGTTGGGTTCTGAGCGGGGTCTTGGGCCAACAAAACCGGCTGGCGCTCGGCGTAGGGGCCGCTCTCAAGCCCATGCGGCAGGAACGACTCATCGCGCCAGCTCCAGAGCCAGCCGTCGAGATGCTCCAGCCGTTCGGTCAAAGGCGAGCAGACGCGGGCTTTCCAGCCCCGCGCCAGCGTCTTGTCCAGAAGTTCAGGCAGGGCCTGATCGAGGGCCGTCTGTTCCAGATGATAGAACCAAACGGCACACCCGCTTGCCCCGCCCTCCGTGCTCATCGCCTCAGCCCTCGTAGCGATCGGCCACCAGCTGATCGAGCAGGCGTACACCATAGCCTGTTGCCCCAACCGGCACGCTCGGGGTGCGCTCTTCTTTGGTCCAAGCGGTCGGCGCGATGTCGATATGCGCCCACGGGGTGTCCTTGACGAAGCGCTGCAGGAACAAAGCCGCGGTAATGGACCCGGCCCCACGACCGCCGATGTTCTTCATATCGGCAATCGGGCTGTCGATCAGCTTTTCGTACTGGGGCGGCAGCGGCAGACGCCAGGTGTTCTCACCGGTGGCCTTGGAAGCGGCGGCGAGGCCTTCAGCCAAGGCGTCGTTATTGGCAAAAACACCCGCGTAATCAAGGCCTAGCGCAATGATCATGGCCCCGGTCAGGGTCGCCAGATCAATCATCACCTTGGGCTTGAAGCGCTGCTGGCAGTACCAAAGGGCGTCAGCCAGAACGAGCCGGCCTTCAGCATCGGTGTTGAGGATTTCGATGGTCTGGCCGGACATCGACTTGACCACATCGCCCGGACGCTGAGCCTTGCCGTCGGGCATGTTTTCCACGAGCCCGAGAATCCCGACAA
Source organism: Asticcacaulis sp. (assembly GCA_036834925.1). Classification (GTDB taxonomy): domain Bacteria; phylum Pseudomonadota; class Alphaproteobacteria; order Caulobacterales; family Caulobacteraceae; genus Asticcacaulis. The sequence continues at coordinate 58 of DAITMY010000189.1, read as the reverse complement.
CATTGACCTTGGCCTTGCGCCCCGCAAGCGCGACCATGGCCCCGGCCACAGCGCCGGC
>DAITMY010000188.1:0-5043 GCA_036834925.1 Asticcacaulis sp. | reverse complement strand
ACCCAGTACCCAGTACCCAGTATCCAGTACCCAGTGCACTCTGCCCCTCACCCTCGGATCCGGCATTCTGGGCCCCATAGTCCGCCAGAGCCGCGCGCGGCCACGCCATACTCACGGGCCCCCGCAATCCTCAGATCTAGCCAACCCGGCTCAAAGATCTCCGCGCTCATCAGGGCAACCCCGCCCGCCCCATAGACTGTGATCCGATACCGTGCATCGGTTTGGGCTGGATCAAGATCAAACCCAGCCCCAGTCTGAAAGGTTCGCCCGCTCCAGACCAGCCAGCGCCCACTCGCTCGCCCCTGCCACCTCAGATGCGCCACGGACCGCCCAACAAGCCCCCATCCAGCAAATGTCGCCGTCAACACCAGACGATCCGGTGATCCGGTGTCGCCCCCGGCTGCCATAAGTTGCAAGGTGCGTTGCTGCCCGGGCTCTGTGGCCCCGAGGGACAGGCCCGATTGTTCGAGCGCGTCCGCCACGACCACAATCGCACCCGTTTCTGCCCCCGATGCGGCGGCGTCTTCTGTCCCCTCCAGTCCTCGCAAGAGCCCTGAAATCTGCCAGCGATCCGGCCCGATCAGCGCCGCCCGCTCAAAGCCCACCTGCTCCCAGGCCCCATTGCGGCTCTGCACCCACAGGCGATTGGCCCCTTCCAGCAAGGCCCTGCGCGGTACACTTTGCAAACGAGCCCCCTCTAAGCTGACATCCAAGCTTTGGGACAAGGGCCCCCAAAGGGCGCGACCGGGCCGCAGCGGGGCCAGCAAGGCCCCGAACCCTGCGGGATTCTCCAGCGTGCCGATAAGAGTGCGCCCGGCACCCCCCGTCTCATAAACCGCCTGTCGCACCCACGGATCGCGCCCCGCCACCAGCCACAGCGCCGCTGACGGCTGACGCGTCTCGATTACAGCGGCCACGCGCGCCGCCCCCGGCAGGGTCATGGCGTCCTCTGGGGTGTCTTGCGCGTCTGGTTCAGGGGCTCTCCCCGTCATTTGGAGATCGGATGTAACCGGCACCAAGGTCGCGGTTGGCTGTTCATCTTCATCCCGTGCTGCAACGCGCCACAGCCCCTGTCGTACGGATGTGGGCACAGCTTCAAACCCGGGAGCGTCTAGCCCCGCCAACGACACCACGGTTCCAACCGAAAGCTGTGCAAGGCCCTCGGCACTGAGCGGCAAGGTCATTTGCGTGCGAACCCGCTCGGTCCGGGCCACGAGGTTCGCTAGGATCGCCTCTGCGTCCGCCCGGTGGAGCACCAGCGGCCAGTCCAGGTCCAGCCACTGACCGGCCACCCCGAATGAATGACGCTCGGTGACACTGGCGCGGCCATAGTCGGCGAGGACTTGGCCCGCCAATCCCTCCGCCGCCCAAAACCCGAGCCGCCAGCCGCCCGGCACCGTCTCTGTGACCCGCCTGAGCCGGATCCCCTCGGCCGGATCCTCACCCAAGGCCGCCAGCATCGCCCCCCTCAGGGCAACGGGCGGCTCTGTCCCCACACCATTCAGCGGCACAGCCTTCAGTCCGCCCTCGGGTGTTTCAACAAGGCGGATCCCCCACACCTGTAATAAGGGGGACAGGGTCTGACTCAGGCTGTTTGGGGCGCTCAGGACCGTGCCCACAACCGCCCCGGCAAAGGGCTGATCCGCCAAGGCCATCAGATCCAGCTGATCCGTCGTAAACCCCGCCCGACCCAGCAGCCCTTGCAACAGCGCTATCCCTTGCGCCCCGCCCACGCGCCCATTGAGCCAGTGCCCCGTCGTCCAGTTCCCGGCATCGCCCCAGACATCGCCCCGGCGCGGAAAGGCCGGAAAGGGCCGGGCATCCCAGCACCAGACCGCCGCTGGCCCCGCCATCATGTCCGCCATGGCCACCCCGTCAAAATGGCCTAACAGGGCCTCCAGCACCCGGCGCTGCACCCGATCCTTGCGCTCACCTGTCGAAAACGGTGGCAGGATGCTTTCGCTGCTTTTGGGGTCCAAGAACAGGTTCGGGGCATTGCCCCCCTTGTCAATCGCAGCACAGCCGATCTCGACCAGCTGCACGGGCTTTGCGCCCGGCTGCCACCTCGTGGGGGTCGCTGCCCGCACCCCGCCCGTTCGCTCATAGTGGGGCTGGGACCACCAATGGCGCAGAGCCTTGACCTGGAAATCGCCCGGCGAACCATAGGCCCCATCGGTGATCGGGGTGCGCCTTTGGGCCAGCCGGTCGGCCTCGCTGGCATAGTACCAGTCATAGCCTTCGCCTCCGGCCACCCGCGCGGCCAGATAAGCGGGATCATCCGCCCCCTGAAACCCGGCCCGGGCATCAGCGTGATCGGCCCCCTCGCGCCAGTCGGTCAGGGGCGCGTACCAATCGATCCCTACCGCATCGAGGGCCGGATCCGCCCACAGAGCATCCAACGGATAAAGCAAGGATCCGGCTTCGGGTTGCCAACCGCCATATTCACTCCAGTCCGCCGCATAGATCAGCCGCACCGGAGGCGGCAAGATCTTGCGCACTTCGCCGAGCAGCGCCTGATAGGCGGCCACCCCCGGATAGCGCTCAGCTCCGCTGCCGCTTCCCCGCGCCAGCGTCAAGCCGCGCATCTCCGACCCGATGATGAAATCGTCGACCCCTCCGGCGGTCCGTGCCAGCGCCGCTAGGTGCAGGACTTGCCGCCTCAGGGTCCACTCCGCCGGTCCGGTATAACCCCCACCGGGTGGAAAATCCGTGGCCTTGGCCTGTCCGAACAGCCTGTCCAGATCCGCCGCCGTCGACGCTTGCTGATCCCCCGCCGAGATCCGCCCGCGCCAGGGAAACGCCCCCTGTCCCGGGTGCCGCCCTGCCGGAATATCCATCAAAATAAAGGGGATCAGCCCGACTTTGAGCCCGCGCGCCTTCAGGGCCTTGATCAGCGCGACCACGCTCGCATCCGAGGGTGTCCCGCCATAGATCGCCCGTCCATCCGGGGTCTGGCTCACGGTTCGCGCCTCGGCACGGGTCTGGCCCGCCACAGACCATGCTTCGGGCCGCGTCGCCTTGTCCGCACGCTCTGTCGCCGGATAGATCTGACAGGCACCCGCCCTCAAATCGTCCCCGAACCAGCTCACCACCACATTGACCTGTTCCAGCGACGGCAAGGCGGTCTGCATCTGATCGAGCGCCACCGTAACGTCGGCCAAACCAAGCCCCGAGTGGCTGTTTTCAGGCCGTAACCGCGTCAGCCCCTCCAGCCGCCAGACTGGCGCAGCACTATAGGCAAACTCCCCCGCCCCGGGGATCAGATTGACGGCGCGGATTTGGCTTTCCAGATCCTTGGCCCCCGTCGGACGGCGGATCACTTCGGCGCTGATCTGTGGCACGCGCAGACCATAGGGTTCGAGCGAAAGATCTTCGAACACCAGATAGGCCACGCCGCGAAAGGCCGGGGCCTGGCCCTCGATGGCGGCGATCAGCGGATCGGGCATCTGGTCGTCCGTCCCGCGATAAAAACGCCAATTGACCCCCGACAGGTCCATGACCTGCCCATCGGCCCAGAGCGTGCCAATCCCATCGAGTGGCCCCGCCCCCAGCGCCACCGCAAACGACAGACTATAGCGCGCCTGTTCCGTCCGAGGCGCGGTCTTGCTGGCGGATGTCCGCCGCCGGTCTTCTTTGAGACGGGCACTCCAGATCACCTGCCCACCGAGGCGGATACGCCCCCAGGGCTCCGGGATCGCCGCCCCCTCATGGGCGCTCAGCAGCCGCACCCCCTCAAGGCGTGGCCCGACTTGGCGAACAGGCTGCAAGGCATTAAGCGCCGTCTGGTCAATCGCTTGACCAACCTGTGAGCCGATAAAGCCCCCCACTGGCCCGCCCAGCGCGGTCCCCACCTGGGTCAGGATCATTTGCGCCATGGATTAAACCTCCTGCTTTGCGTCTGTGGGATCCTCGCCCCCAGCGGGAAACCGGAACGCACCGGCAAACCGCTCTCGCCACCATGGCCCCACCGCGCTTTCGACCACCGCCCGGCCCCAATAGGCATGGATCATCCGCGCCGACCCGCCCGCCTTGGCCGACAAGATCGCCGCATGCTTGGCCACACAGTCGGGGCGGATCCGAAACACCACCACATCCCCGGCCTGAACGGCGTTCCCACCCACAGGGTTCAGCCAGCGCGATAAGGCGCCGATCAACCGCTCATCTGGCCCGCTTTCGGCCCAGTCCGGCGCATAGGGCGGCACGGGTTCTGGCTCCGGGCCATAGAGCGCTCGCCACACCCCCCGGATCAGTCCCAGACAGTCGCACCCCACCCCGCGCACGCTCATCTGGTGCACATAGGGGGTGTTGAGCCACAACTGCGCCTCGGCCAGAACGCGGTCCGCATGGGGTCGCCCCCTCACCGCCGCCCCCCGTCCATCCGCTGGCCTTCACGCGGGTAAAGCCACAGGAAATCCTCGCCCGGCAAAAACGGAAACCCCTGAAAGTTCAGACCATTGCCATAGTCGGCCTCACAGGTTTTGAAGCGCTTGTCACACTGCGGCTTTTGCGCAATCCGAACAGGATCCGCCCGACACCGCCCATCCCCAAGCTCCGCATCACACAGGCGGCCATAGCGTCGCCCCACTGTGGCCTCCAGCCGGGCCAACGGCCCTTCGAGGGTGGCGGTAAACTGGTCGCCTGTCTGGACAACCTGGACAATCTTACCGGCCCGCTCGGCCTTGGCCGTCACCTGACCGTCGGCCTCAAGCCGCACCCGAAACACCCGCAGACTGGCCCCGTCATAAAGCCCACCCGCTAGATCCTCCGCCAGTAAACTGTCGTGGCCGAGATGGGCCACCACCGCCGCCTGACCAGCCTCGCCATTGCGGGCACTGGCCGCCCCAGCCCGCCATCCGCCTCCGGCCCGGCACACAACGCCCGCAACCGTGACGTCCGCGTCCAGATCGCAAAATCCCGCTTCCACGCCATCGGTGCGACGCAGCACCCACGCGGTCCCGTCCCGACTGTGTCTGTCCGGCTCCGACATCCCCGCCCCCTTGATGATAAACAGAAAATGCTCCCCCTCAGGGCAGGATCTCCACC
>DAITMY010000187.1:0-5136 GCA_036834925.1 Asticcacaulis sp. | reverse complement strand
GTCTGCGGATGCGCCCGGAACGGATCATCGTCGGCGAAGTCCGCGGACCTGAAGCCTTCGACCTGCTGCAAGCCATGAACACCGGCCACGACGGATCCATGGGCACGCTGCACGCCAACTCCCCGCGTGAAGCGGTCTCGCGACTGGAATCCATGATCACCATGGGCGGTTATGGCCTGCCGTCACGGACCATTCGGGAAATGATCGTGGGTTCGATCGACATTATCGTCCAGGCCGCGCGTCTGCGCGACGGCAGCCGCCGCATCACGCACATCACCGAAGTCCTCGGCCTTGAAGGCGATGTGATCGTCACTCAGGATCTCTTCGTCTATGAGATGAATGGCGAGGACAAAAACGGCAAGATTATAGGCAAGCATCGCTCGACGGGGATCGGTCGCCCGCGCTTCTGGGATCGCGCGCGCTACTATGGCCTGGAACGCGAACTGGCCGAAGCGCTGGATGCATCCGAATGACCCTGGAGGCTATGCTCATTGCCGGTCTGGGGTTTATCGTCATTGCGGGCCTGGGCTTTGCCCTGACCAGCGGCAGCAAGGGCGCCGATAGTGCCCTCAAACGCGTCAACACCTTTACCGCAAGCGGTCGGACCGCCAAGGCCAAGACCCAGCGCGAAAAGTCCCGTCAACCCGACGAGCGCCGGAAACAGATCCTGACTCACCTCAAGGAAACCGAGCGCCGCGAGCGTAAGGCACGGCTGTCGCTGAATGCCCGCATGCTCCAGGCCGGCCTTGAACCCGACCTGAAAAAATATTGGATCATTTGCGCGGTCCTCGGTGTGGTGGCGTTTGGGCTGCTGTTCGTGACCGGGATCAATCCCTTGATCGCCCTTGTGGGGAGCGGTGTGGCTGGGCTAGGCCTGCCCGTCTGGGTGTTGAACATCATGGCCGGGATGCGGCTGAAGAAGTTCACGCTGCTGTTCCCCGATGCCATCGATATCCTCGTGCGCGGGATCAAGACCGGGCTTCCCGTCAACGACTGTATTCGGATCATTGCCAAAGAGAGCCCCGCCCCGCTTGGCCCAGCGTTTCAGCGTTTGGTGGATAATGTCGGGGTCGGCATGGCCCTCGATCAAGCTCTCGAGAAAATCTACGAAAGCCTGCCCTCGGCGGAACTACGCTTTTTTGCCATCGTCTTGGCCATTCAGCAAAAGACCGGTGGCAATCTGGCCGAGGCCCTGAGCAACCTTTCGACCGTGCTCCGCTCGCGCAAAATGTTGGGCGAAAAGATCAAGGCTTTGTCCTCTGAAGCCGTGTCTAGTGCCTTTATCATCGGGATGATGCCCCCGGGTGTGGCCGCGCTGATCGCCTCAACCAACTACGAGTTCATTCGGGTCCTGTTCGAAGATCCGCGTGGTCACATGCTGTTGCTGGGCGGTGCCTGCTGGATGGGGATTGGGATTTTCATCATGCACCGCATGATTTCGTTCAAGTTCTGACGGAGGTTGGGTGTGTTCAAAGCCTTTGCCCAGACAATCACGACACCGGAAACCCTGATCTCCTTAATCGTGGGTGCCGGTGCCTTTGCCACCCTCGTCACCTTGGGCGGGTTTCTGACCGGCGGAAATCAGCTTGAAAAGCGTATGAAAAACGTCGCTGAGCGACGCGAGGAGCTGCGCCGAAAATCCCGCGCCGCCATCGCGGAAAAGGAAAGTAAATCCGCCTCGACCCTGCGCCATAATGACAGCAGCCCCTATCGGGCGATTGTCGATAAGCTAAACCTCAAGACTCTTCTGGAAGACCCCAAGGTCACAGAAACCCTTGGCGAGGCAGGGTTTCGTGGCCCCAAGCCAGTTAGCACCTATTACTTCTTCCGACTGGTCACGCCCTTTGTTTTGGCGTTCCTGACGGCGTTCTACATGTTTGTTGTGCTCAAATATGATGGATCGAGCACCAACAAGCTGGCGATTTTGGTTGGCGCCTTTGTGTTGGGCTATTATGCCCCGGCCATCTACATCAAGAATATTGCCTCGAAACGACGGGCCTCCGTTATGCAGGCGTTTCCGGATGCGCTGGATCTTCTGCTGATTTGCGTGGAATCTGGCATGTCTATCGAAGCCGCGCTGCAACGGGTTAGCCAGGAAATCGGGTCGCGCTCCATCGAATTGGCCGAAGAACTGTCGCTGTTGGTGGCAGAGCTGTCTTATCTGCCGGATCGCCGACTAGCCTACGAAGGGTTTGCCAAGCGCAATACCCATCCGGGCGTAAAATCCGTGGCCACGGCCGTGGTTCAAGCGGAAAAATACGGGACCCCCCTCGGGGCTGCCTTGCGGGTTATGGCTAAGGAAAACCGCGATCTGCGCCTTTCGGCTGCTGAGAAAAAAGCGGCGGCCCTTCCCGCCCAGCTCACCGTGCCGATGATCCTGTTCTTCTTGCCGGTGCTGTTCCTCGTGATCATGGGGCCCGTGGTGATCCGGATCAGCGACCAGAAGCTATTGGGCTAGCCCTTACCGCATCCTAGCAGCCTATCGTTAAAGCGCACAAAAAAGGCCTGAGCGGGTCTTATCCGCATCAGGCCATCTGATCATCTGAGCACGCCAGCAGCGCAAGCCTACCTGTTTGGGTTACCAGTTCGGCTTAACCGACAGGGTGAGGGCGACGAAGTTGTCTTCTTCCTTGATGCCGTGCGACTTGACCTTACGCTGCACATAGCCAAAGGACGCTTGGAGGGCCCCCTTGCGCCAGCCCATGCCCGCCTGGGCATCGCCGATATAGGATCCGGTATCTGTCGAGACACCCGATTGCTGCAGCTTGTTCAGCGAGCCGGTGAAATTATAGCCCACCGCCCGACCACTCGCAGCGGCAAAGACATACCAGCGCCCTTGATCGCCATAGCTCCGACCGTCGCGGATCCCGATGGCGGACAAATTATCCTGTATTCCTTGGCTCAGGCTGACGACCGCCCCAGCTTCAGCGGAGTTCCCCTTGCTGCCGACGCCAAAACCCGCATGCGGGGTCACATCCAGCGCCAATCCACCGCCGTTGATGGATACGGCACCCGGCCAGCCCCGGGTATAGGTCAGGTCATAATTGGTTTCGCGTTCTTTGCGGGCATTTAGGACCGTAGGGCCGCTCGCTTGTTCGGCCAAACGCGTTTCAGTGAGCCGGGGGGCGATCGACAGAGCCGTCGCCTGACCGATCAGTCCGGTCCGTGCATCATCGCGGATCCCACGGGTCGACGCAGCATCCCGCGCAGCCGTATACCAATCCGTTTCCTCAGTCACCGACAGGGTCAAACGAGTATATTGCTTACCGCCCGGTGCAAACAAGACGTGTTCTTGGCGGCTCACCTGCGCCACGCCGCCGCTGTCCGCAACCAAAAGGTCGGATATCATTGTGGATTTAGAGCGCATGGAATCCCGCGTCAGGTCCATGGTCGCTTGTCGCGCTTGGAAGTCGGCAAGGTCCAAACCGGAAACTAGGTCAGACTTCAGGCGCACACCGTCAACAAGCCGCAAGGGAGATACGGTCGATTGGGCGCAGGCTGTATGAGTCACCAGACCCGACGCCCCCAAAACTAGGATTGCAACACAAGTTTGCTTCACCGTCCGCCTCCGAAATAATCCAGATCGAGAAAGATCTCTCTGAATTTCCCCATGGGGGCATTGTGCCCCTTAGCCTCCTAAGGTCAAGTTACAACTGCACGTTAAATGCGAAATTTCCACGACAAAGCCCGGCAAAAGCCATCAAAAAGACCCAGTCCGCACTTGGACTGGGTCTTGATAAATCCTTATGGTTAAAGGATTTTCTTAATTACTGACAGGCGAGGCACTCTTCGTAATCGGTCTTGGGTGTATCCATGACCGCCGACTTCTCGGCCTTTTCCGAACCGGCGTGGGCGGCGCGCTGCACGGATTTGGAGCGCATGTAGTAGAGGCTCTTGACCCCCTGCTCCCACGCCGTCCAGTGCAGCATGTGCAGGTCCCACTTGTCGGCATCGCCCGGCAGGAACAGGTTCAGCGACTGCGACTGACAGATCTCCGGGGTCCGGTCGGCGGCAAGCTCAACAACCCAGCGCTGGTCGATCTCAAAGGCGGTCTTGAACAGCGCCTTTTCATCGTCGCTGAGCCCCTCAAGGTGCATGACCGAGCCTTCGTGCTCGAGGATGCTGTTCCAGGTTTCCGGCGTGTTCAGCCCCTTGGTATCCAGCAGCTTTTCCAGATAGGGGTTCTTGACCGCGAACGACCCCGACAGGGTCTTGTGGGTATAGATATTGGCCGGGATCGGCTCAATTCCGGCCGAGGTCCCACCGCAGATGATCGAGATCGACGCGGTCGGCGCAATCGCCAACTTGTGCGAGAAGCGCTCCATCACCCCGCGCTCGGCGGCGTCCGGACAGGCCCCACGCTCTTCGGCCAGAAGGCGGCTGGCCTTGTCGGCCTCGCGGCGCAGATGCTTGAACAGACGCATGTTCCACGACTTGGCCATGGCCGATTCAAACGCCACGCCTTGAGCTTGCAAGAAGCTGTGGAAGCCCATCAGGCCGAGGCCCACCGACCGCTCGCGCTGAGCCGAATAGATGGCGGCCTCCATGGCGCTCGGGGCGCGCTGGATAAAGTCTTCGAGCACATTATCGAGGAAACGCAGCACGTCCTCAATGAAGCGGGGATGGTCGCGCCATTCCAAGAAGGTCTCGGCATTGACCGACGACAGGCAGCACACGGCGGTGCGCTCGCGGCCCAGGTGGTCCGGGCCGGTGTGCAGCAGGATTTCTGAGCACAGGTTCGACTGGGTGACCTTGAGGCCCAGCTCGCGCTGGTGGGCCGGCATGGCGCGGTTCACCGTATCGGCAAAGATCAGATAGGGCTCGCCGGTCTGAAGGCGGATTTCGAGGATCTTCTGCCACAGGGCGCGCGCGTCGATCCGGCGCACTTCTTCGCCGCTTTTGGGCGAGCGTAGGGCAAAGTCGGTCCCGTCGCGCACCGCTTCCATGAACTCGTCGGTGATCGAGATCCCGTGGTGCAGGTTCAGCGACTTGCGGTTAAAATCGCCTGACGGCTTACGGATTTCGAGGAACTCTTCGATTTCCGGGTGATAGATGTCGAGATAGACCGCCGCCGATCCCCGGCGCAGCGACCCTTGGGAAATCGCCAGAGTCAGGGAGTCCATCACCCGAATGAAC